>DAIPYT010000132.1:0-8252 GCA_036782595.1 Mycobacterium sp.
CGGCTCTCGCCAGTGCGGCTTGTCCTTCGCCGGTGTGGAAAATCTCGGCCCGAAGCGGCTTACCGTCGGTCCGGCGTACCGCAATCGTCGATGGCGTCTTGTCAACCTCGATGGTCCCGGTCGTAAGCGTTCCCGCAACGCCGATCTGTATGACGTCATCCAACAGTGGCACAGTGAGACGAATACGCCCTGTGCGCATCTCGCAGACCGCCCTTCCGACATGTGGTGGCATGCCGACGGGCTGGTTGAATCCGGGTAGCCGAGAACGCGCCGAAGGAGGGAAAGTGCCCAACGGCGAGGATCGGGTTAGAGTCACATACAAATGATAATCATTTTCATTAGACCCGCAATCGGGTGGTCGCAGTGAGGACCGCCCGGTTGCCGGAATCGGCGTCGATGCCGGTCCTCGTCGCGGCAATAGTGGCGTGCACTTTGCTGGGCAGCACGGTGCGGGCCGCGGTCTACGACAGCGCGGCGTTGTCGACAGCCGGCACGGTATTCAGCGGCATCTTCGTCCAGGCCCTGCCGTTCCTGGCGCTGGGAGTCACGCTGAGCGCACTGATCGCGGTGTTCGTGACGGCCGATCGGCTGTCCCGATGGCTGCCGCGGCGACCGGCGGCGGCGGTGCTCACCGCGGCCGCCAGCGGTGCCGCATTGCCGGGCTGCGAGTGTGGCTCGGTACCGGTGGCCCGCCGATTGTTCGGAGACGGCGCGGTGGGCGCGGCGGCGCTGACGTTCATGCTGGCGGCCCCCGCCATCAACCCCGTGGTGGTGGTTTCCACCGTGGTGGCGTTCCCCGGTCAACCGAAGATGGTGTTCGCCCGCGTCGGCGCATCCCTGATCACCGCGATCGTGATGGGCCTGGCCTGGTCTCGCTGGGGACGCCCGGAGTGGATCACCCGCCGGCTACCGCGCGCCATCGACGGCCGTGGTTCGCGCTGGCAGACCTTCACCGAGGCCGCGCGGCACGACTTCATTCAGGCCGCGTCCTATCTGGTGATCGGTGCCGCCGCCGCGGCCGCACTGCATGTGATCGTCCCGGACTGGCTGATGGAGCACCTCGCCGGACAACTTCTACTCGGGGTGCTGGTGATGGCGGTACTCGCGGTGGTGCTCGCGTTGTGCTCGGAGGCCGACGCATTCGTGGCCGCGAGCCTGACGATGGTGCCACTGGTTCCCCGCCTGGTCTTCCTCGTCGTGGGCCCGGCCATCGACGTCAAACTGTTCGCGATGCAGTCCGGAATGTTCGGCCGGGCCTTCGCGGTCCGATTCGCTCCGGCCACCTTCGTGGTGGCCACCGTCGCGGCGACCGTCATCGGCGTCCTGGTACTCGGGAGCAGCGCATGAGCCGGGAAGCCGAGAACGCGCTGCTGCTGTTGGTCGGGATCGCGACGGCGATGATCACGATCGGCGGGGCCTACACCCGATACGTCAAGGCGTCCATGCTGCCGTGGCTGACCGTGACCGCGGTGATCCTGATCGCGTTGGCACTGGTGTCGATGGCCGCCGACATCCGGCGCGGTTCCGCACCGGACGACGACCACGGCGGCCACTCCCATCGCGGATCGATCGCCTGGCTGCTTCTGGTTCCGATCGTCGTGCTCATCTTCGTGACCCCGCCGGCGCTGCGCCCAGGTGCTGCCGCGCCGAAAGTCACCGCGGTATCCACCGAGGTGCTTCGCCGGCCTTTTCCGGCGCTACCGGACGGCCGCGCACCTGAGGTGTCAATACCCGATGTCATGATCCGCGCGGCCCAGGACACCGCCGGAACGCTGAACGACCGGCTCATCACCGTCATCGGCTTCACACTCCCCGAGACCGACGGCGTGGACCTGGGCAGAGTCGTGATCATCTGCTGTGCCGCCGACGCGCAGCTGGCCCGGATCCACCTGAGCGGACCGGCGGCTCTGGAGCTGAAGAACTACCGCGAAGAAACCTGGCTCAGGGTCGAGGGCACCGTCATCCCCGAGAAGGCCGACGGCGATTCGACGTCGATCCCGACCTTGCAGGTCCAGTCCGCCACCCCGATCGAAGCCCCGGCGAACGCATACGCCTGACGCGCCGCGACCCACTACCAGCGCCGTTACACTCAGGGCGGAGCGCGCGACTGAGGGGGCGGCTTTATGCGGATGATCACCACGGCGGCAACGGTGAGCGCTGTTTCGCTGATCGTCATTCTGGCCGGTTGCGCACCGAGAACCGAGGTTGCGTCCACCCTAACCACACAGACCACGCCGGCCCTGCCGGCCGACGATTCCGGCCCCGGCGCCATCACGCTGCACCAGTACATCGTCGACGACAAGATCGCCGAGATGCGTTTCAAGCGTGGAGATCCGGGCACCCCGAAGATCGAATTCCCGTTCCCCCCCGGTTGGAGCAACGCCGGGGACCGAACCCCTGACTGGGCGTATGGCGCCATCGTTTACGACACGCCGCAGAATCCGGGGGATCCGCCGTACATGGTTGCGATCGCCTCCAAGCTGACCGGCGACGTCGACCCGACCAAGATCCTCCGGTACGCGCCGGGACAGTTGAACAAACTGCCCGATTTCTCGCCGTTTGACGATCCGAAGACGGACTCCCTGAGCGGATTCGAGGCTATGGACTACGCGGGAACCTATGTCCGAAAGGGCAAACCGCGCGTGATCGGCCAGCAGACCATCGTGGTTCCCGGCAAGGACGCCCTGTTCGTGCTCCAACTGAACGCCGACGCACCCGAAGGTGAGAAGCAACCGGTGATCGACGCGGCGAAGTTCATCGCCGAGCACACCAAGATCAGCCTTCCCTCCTGAGCGCCCGAACCGACCCCCTGGACGGAGTAGACGGAGGAGACATGGCACACCGATTCACCGGTTCCGGAGTGCTGTTCATCGCGGCGTGCGGTGGACTGTTGATTTCGGCCCAGCTGGTCACCGCACCGCCGGCCTCCGCGTGCCCGGCAGGGCAACTGCAGGATGAGGTCACCGGGATGTGCTGGTCGCAGAGCGGTCAGGGCGAAACCTACGGGGGGCCGGGCGATGGCCCGTGTCTGCCGGGCCGTCTGGGCAGTTGCGTAGGCACACTGCAGAAGAGTTCCCCCCAGATCGGCGGCGCGCAGAATCCCGCAATCCCGTGCGGCTTCGGCCCCGAGAGCGGGTACCCCTGCGGCTATTGGTGAGTGGCGGCACCCGTCAGGATGCGATTGCCTTCGCCCAGCGGTAGTCGGCCTTGCCCGACGGCGAACGCAGCACCTTGTCGACCCGGATGAAAGCCTTCGGGATCTTGTACTTGGCGATGTACGACTGGCACGCCTCGGCGAGTTCGGCATCGGTTGCGGATTTGCCTTCGGCGAACTGCACGATCGCGACCACCTCGTTGCCCCACCGTTCCGACGGCCGCCCGGTCACGGTCACGTCGTAGACGGCCGGGTGGCTGGCGACCGCGCGCTCGACCTCCTCGGCGAAGATCTTCTCCCCACCGGAGTTGATGGTCACCGAATCCCGGCCCAACAGTTTGATCCGTCCGTCGGCCAGGTAGTCGGCTCGGTCGCCGGGGATCGACCAGCGCACCCCGTCGATCGTCGGGAAGGTGCGGGCGGTCTTGTCGGCATCGCCCAGGTAGCCCAGCGGAACCCATCCCCGCCGCGCGAGCCAGCCCTCCCCCTCCCCCGGTTCCAGCACGGTGCTGCAGTCGGCGGAGACTACCGCGGTGCCCGGTTCCGGGGTGAAGGTCGCGGTATCAGTCGGCGCGGCAACATCTTCCGATGAGATCGTCGCGAGCAGAACCCCGGACTCCGAGGAGCCCACGGAGTCGAGCACCATGACGTGCGGCAGTAGTGTCAGCAGGCGATCGCGCACCGTCGGCGACAGCGGGGCACCGCCATTGCTGAAAACGAACACCGACGACAGGTCGTAGTCGCCCGCCACATAGGCGTCGAGCAACGGACGCACCATCACGTCACCCACCACCGGGATGGTGAAGATCCGCTCGCGTTCGCATAAGCGCAGGACGGCGTCGGCGTCGAACCGGACGACATCGTCGGGGATTGCGATTAAACCTCCGGTGCTGATGGTGTTGAAGCCGCCCCACTGCGCGGCGCCGTGCATCAGCGGGGGAATCAGCACCATTGATCGTGTTTGGTGGAGTTCCCGCACCTGCGCAACGATTTCGTCGTAGGACTCCAAGTCCTTGTCTGCACCGAAGGGTCTGCCGCCCATTGCCGAGATGAAGATGTCGTTCTGGCGCCACAGCACGCCCTTGGGCATGCCGGTGGTGCCGCCGGTGTAAAGGAGGTAGACGTCGTCACCGGTGGGCGTCGGCATGCCGCCCTCGGGTTCCGTTGTGCCGGTGACGGATTCGTAGTCCACCGCACCCGGCAGTAGCGGATTGCCGGATCCGTCGTCGACCTGGATGAGGACCTCCAGGCTGGGTAGCCGGTCCCGGATGGATTGCACCTGCGGTGCGAACTCGCCCGCGTAGACCAGTGCTCGGGCGTTGGCGTCGGTCAGCAGATAGATCAACTCCTGCTCGACGTAGCGGTAGTTGATGTTGAACGGGGCCACCCTTGACCGGTAGGCGCCGATCCACGCCTCGAGGTGCTCGTTGCCGTTGCGGAGGTAGAGCCCCAGGTGATCCTGCCCGGACTGGTGGTTCTCCAGATCGGCCCGTTCGGTGTGACAGCCCAGGCCCCGCGACACCAGATAGTGGGCGACGCCGTCGATACGGGTGTCCACTTCGGCGTAGGTGAGCCGTCGATCACGCCAGACGATGGCCTCCCGGTCGGGCACGGTGGAGGCGACGGTATGGAAAATGGTGGACAGATCGAAGCTCATCGGCGGACTCTAGCGACGGGGACCGTCGTGACTGGTCGCTATCGATGAATCAGAACCTGACGCTATTGGCACCACGATCCGGCCTTGCGCCGTCGCCGGGTCGGTTAGCCTGCGGCGGTGGGTCAGGGTGACCGCCTCGGAATGCCACCGCCCGGAACAAGGGGCGTGTGGGCCCGTCTGCTCGGACGGGTGTGGATTCCGGCCGTTCTCGTTGTGGTGGTCACCGTCTCCAGCCTGATTGTGCTGCGCCTGCACCGAGTGTTCGCGTCAGAGGACCTCAACGCCGAAGCGGGCGCCGGAATCGAGATCGTCCAATTCAATCCCAAGGTCGTGGTTTACGAGGTGTACGGCGGGCCCGGGTCGTCGGCGACGATCAGTTACCTCGATGCTGACGCCAACCTGTACAACCTCGCGGGCGTCGCACTGCCATGGTCGACAACGATCTCCACCACGTTGCCGGCCGTCTCCGCGAGCATCATGGTGCAGGCCGACACTGACCAGATCGGCTGCCGGATCACCGTCGACGGCACCGTCCGCGATGAGCGCAGCGCCAACGGGGTGAATGCGCAGACGTTCTGCCTGGTGAAGTCTGCGTGAGTAATCAGCCACCATCCCTCACCGGGAAGCCCTTGGTTCCCCGCGCCATCGCCGTCTTGGCGGTGCCGGTCATCCTGTTCTGGATCGGGCTGACAGTCTGGGTCAATACCGCCGCGCCACCGCTGGAGGTGGTCAGCGAGCAGCACGCGGCGCCGTTGGCGCCGCAGGATGCACCATCGCTGGTCGCCATGAAGCGGATGGGCGCGAACTTTGCGGAGTTCGACTCCAACAGCACGGTCATGATCGTCCTGGAAGGCGAGAGTCCGCTGGGCGATGACGCCCACCGCTACTACGACACAATCATCAGCCGACTGGAGCAGGACCCCGGCCATGTCCAGCACATCCAGAATTTTTGGGCGAACCGGTTGACGGCGGCGGGTTCACAGAGCGCCGACGGCAAAGCCGCCTACGTGATGTTGAACCTCGCCGGAGAGCAGGGCGAGACCCTGGCGAACAGTTCGGTCGAGGCCGTGCGGAAGGTGGTTGATGGTGTGCCGGCGCCGCCTGGCGTGCGCGCCTACGTCACCGGTCCGGCGGCCTTGACAGACGACATGCACGTGATCGGCAATGCCAGCTTGGGCAGGATCACCCTGTTCACCCTCGCGGCCATCGCCATCATGCTCCTAGTCGTCTACCGCTCGATCATCACCACCCTGATTCAGCTGTTCCTCACCGCCATAGGGCTGCTGTGTTCGCGCGGTGTCATCGCGATGTTGGCCGAAAGTGGCAGGTTCGGGTTGACGACCTTCGCGGGCACCATCCTGACCATGCTTGCCATCGCAACGATCACCGACTACGGCATCTTCTTATTCGGCCGGTACAAGGAGACCCGGGCTGCCGGGCAGGACCGGGACTCCGCCTACTACAGCACATTTCGATCCGTCACACCGGTGATCATCGGGTCGGGGCTGACCATTGTCGGCGCGATCTACTGCCTGCGTTTCGCACGGCTGCCGTATTTCTCGACGATGGCCGAACCAGTCGCGATCGGCATCGCCGTCATTGTCTTGGCCGCCATCACGCTGGGTCCGGCGTTGCTGTTCCTGGGCAGCAGGGTGGGGTTGTACGAGTCCAGACGGCCGGTACGCGGGCGACTGTGGCGGCGAGTCGGAACTGCGGTTGTGCGTTGGCCCGCAGCGGTTCTGGTGGCCAGCCTGGCGATCGTACTGGTCGGGATGCTCGGTCTGCCGGGCTACGTCACCGCCTACGACGACCGCTACTACCTGCCCGACGATGCCCCGTCTAACGTCGGATATGCAGCTGCAGAAAGACATTTCACTCAGGCGCGGATAAACCCCGACATCATGATGATCGAGGCTGACCACGATATGCGCAATCCGGCCGACATGCTTGTGCTGGACAAGGTTTCCCGGAGTGTGCTCAACGTTGAGGGCATCGCCATGGTCCAGGGCATCACCCGTCCGCTGGGAATCCCGATCCAGCACAGCTCGATTCCCTTCCAGACCAGCCTGCAGGGCCAGACCGCCAATCAGGGACTCCCCTTCCTCGACGGCCAGCTTGCAGACCTCCGCAGGACCGCCGATCAGATGCAGATCATGATCGACACCACCCAGCGCAACTATGCGGTGATGCAGGAGCTTGTGGCCAACACCCATGACATCACCGAGAAAACCGATGGCATGGTCGACATTTCCAATGATTTGCGTGACCACATCGCCGACTTCGACGACTTCTTCCGCCCGATACGCAACTACTTCTACTGGGAGCCGCACTGCGCGGATATCCCCAGCTGCGCTGCGCTGCGCTCGGTCTTCGACGCAGTCGACAGCTTTGATGCCATGACCGATCAGCTTGAGGCGCTGGCTCGCGACACCGACCGCACCGATCAGCTGATGCCCCAGGTTCTGGCACTGATCCCGCCGATGATCGACTCCATGAAGGCCACCCGGGATGTGACACTGGCCAACGCTAGTTCGATCGGGGCGATGAACGAACAGATGAAAGCGTTCAACGACACCGTCGTCGTGATGGGGCAGAGCTTCGACACCGCGCGTAACGGCGATCTGTTCTACCTACCGCCCGAGGCGTTCACCAACCCGGACTTTCAGGTCGGGTTGAAGATGTTTCTCTCTCCCGACGGCAAGTCCGCCCGGTTCTTCATCACGCATGAAGGCGACCCCGCCACTCCGACTGGTATCGCCCGCGTCGACGCGGAGCGCAAGGCCGCTCGCGAGGCGCTGAAGATGTCCTCGCTGTCGACGGCCCGGATCTACCTCGGCGGAACCGCGGCCACTTACAAAGACATGCACGACGGGGCCAAGTACGACCTGAGGATCGCCATCGTCGCGGCGTTGACTCTGATCTTCATGATCATGCTGGTTCTGATCCGAAGCCTCGTCGCCGCGGTGGTGATCGTCGGGACCGCAGCCAGTTCGATCGCGGCCTCCTTCGGTCTATCCGTGCTGATCTGGCAGGACCTTCTCGGCATCCGGATGCACTGGTTGGTCCTGCTACTGGCGGTGATCATCCTGCTCGCCGTCGGGTCCGACTACAACCTGTTGTTGGTCTCCCGGTTCAGAGAGGAAATCCACGCCGGGCTGAAAACGGGTGTCATCCGTTCGATCGCCGGTACCGGCAGCGTTGTGACCTCCGCCGGTTTGGTGTTCGCCGCAACCATGGCTGCGATGCTGGGCAGCAGCCTGACCGTCGTCGCGCAGATGGGCTCCACGATCGCCATCGGCCTGCTGCTCGATACCCTCGTCGTGCGGTCACTGCTGATGCCTTCCATCGCAGTGCTCCTAGGCCGCTGGTTCTGGTGGCCTCAGGTCATCCATCCGCGCGGCGATAATCGTTGATGTGCCGCCCCCTAAACCGGTTGTCACC
>DAIPYT010000133.1:0-8237 GCA_036782595.1 Mycobacterium sp.
CAGGCAGAACAGGTCGGGGCGGCCTGCCTGGAGATGGCGCAGCAGATCGAGGGCAGCCAGTTGCGGCGCCACCAGTTGCTCGCCGACCTTGGGGTGCTGGCAGCGGCGCAAGGCGATGTGGAGACCGCACGCAGCTACGCCGCTGAAGTGACGGCCTGGTCCAAAACCCGCGGCCTGCAACGGCTCCTCGACGCCGCGGACCGAATCGCGGTGCGGATTGGGCTTGCCGAGGCCGACTACGAAGCGGCGTATCAAGGCTCGGTCAGGATCAGCCCGCCCGGACAATGGCCCCGCCACAACATTCACGAGGTCGGCGAATACATGCTCGACCTCGTCGAGGCGGCAGTGCACACCGGACATCTCGACGAAGCCCATGCGCTCGCCGCTGAGGCGGTGCGAATGCACCTGGCCGAGGTCTCACCGCGAGCGGCGGCCCTGACTATCGCGATATCGGCGATGACAGCGCCCGATTCCGAAGCCGGCGACCTCTATCAGTCCGCGCTCAACCACCCCGCCATCGCGGACTTCCCCTTCGAGCAAGGCAGGATCCTTTTAGCCCAAGGCATGTGGCTGCGCCGCGTGCGGCGCCCCACCGAGGCGCGGGCCGCATTGAGCGCGGCCGCTGAAAGCTTCGATCGACTGGGTGCATGGCCGTGGGCCGAGCGGGCGCGAGCAGAGTTGCGCGCAGCCGGAGCCTCAGTCAAACAATCCCTGGGCGAAGCCGCCCCGCTCAGCGCTCAGGAACGCAGGGTCGCCGAACTCGCCGCGGACGGAAAGACCACCAAGGAGATCGCTGCCCAACTCAGCCTCTCACCACGCACCGTCGACGGTCACCTGTACCGGCTTTTCCGCAAGTTGGGCATCACCAGTCGCGCGGGACTCAGCAAGTCACTTCAACAACACGATTCCACGACCCGCAAGATCTGAAGAATCAGCCGACCTTGGTCAATTGCACCGGGAACTGGGTGACCTGCCCGCCCGGGCACTCGCCGTTGGAGTCGGCGATTACGTTGCCGGCCAGGGTGTTGGCGTCGATCGAATAGCGGATGACGATTGCCGCGTAGTTCCCGTCGGCGCAGACCACACCATCCGGCTTGGTCACGTTGAAGTTCCACCGCCCGTTGGACAGTGTGGCCACGGACGTCCAGCCGCGGTTGCTCACCAGGCTGGCGGTGCATCCTTCAGCGGCGCAATTCGCAACCGCCGTCACGTAGAACTGGTCGGACCCTCCGACCACCGCGTATTTACCGTTCAATGCCGCCGGATCAGCCAACGCCGGTGCGCTCAACGCCAGGGCCGACGCGCTGAGGGCGCCCGCAGTCGCCAGAGCCCTTGTGGTGAATCGATGCATTTCTTGTGTGCCTCCTGTGGCCGTTGAAACGAAAGTTAACAGTCCCGGGACCTGCTGTTTAAGGGCCGTATCCGGCATGTAGCGAAACCGAGTGCGAGATGTGACTGGAAAAAGGCTTGAACGGTCGTGGGAGAATCTCCTCTGTGACCACTCACCAGCTGCCGTGGCATCCCACCAGCCACCACCCGCGGCCGCGCACGTTCGCGCAGTCCACCAAGCTGCAGGATGTTCTTTACGAGATCCGCGGCCCGGTACACGACCATGCCGCTCGCCTGGAGGCTGAGGGCCACCGCATCCTCAAGCTCAACATCGGCAACCCCGCCCCGTTCGGCTTCGAAGCTCCCGATGTGATCATGCGGGACATGATCCAGGCGCTGCCCAATGCGCAGGGCTACTCCGACTCCAAGGGCATCCTGTCGGCACGTCGCGCAGTGGTCACTCGTTATGAACTGGTCGAGGGATTCCCGCGTTTCGACGTGGACTCGGTGTTTCTGGGCAACGGCGTCTCGGAACTGATCACGATGACGTTGCAGGCGCTGTTGGACAACGGCGACCAGGTCCTCATACCAGCGCCGGACTACCCGCTGTGGACGGCGTCGACATCACTGGCCGGCGGCACGCCGGTGCACTACCTGTGCGACGAGACCAATGGCTGGCAGCCCGACATCGCCGACCTGGAGTCGAAAATCACCCCGCGCACCAAAGCCATCGTGGTGATCAACCCGAACAATCCAACCGGAGCCGTCTACAGCCGGGAAGTGTTGCAGCAGATGGCCGCTCTGGCCCGCAAGCATCAACTCCTGCTGCTCGCCGATGAGATCTACGACAAGATCCTCTTCGATGATGCGGCCCACGTCAGCATGGCTACGGTGGCTCCGGACCTTCTTTGTTTGACCTTCAACGGGCTGTCCAAGGCCTACCGTGTGGCCGGCTACCGATCAGGCTGGCTGGTGATCACCGGACCCACCGATCACGCCACGAGTTTCATCGAGGGCATCAGCCTGCTGGCCAATATGCGGCTGTGCCCGAATGTGCCCGCGCAGCACGCCATTCAGGTGGCGCTGGGTGGCCACCAGAGCATTGATGACCTGGTTCTTCCGGGTGGCCGACTGCTGGAGCAACGGGATGTTGCGTGGGAGAAGCTCAATGAGATCCCGGGTGTTTCCTGCGTGAAACCGCAAGGCGCCCTGTACGTCTTCCCCAGGCTCGATCCGGAGGTCCATGACATCGTCGATGACGAGAAACTGGTCCTGGATCTGTTGCTCGAAGAGAAGATTCTGATGACCCAAGGCACCGGCTTCAACTGGCCCGCACCGGATCACTTGCGGATCGTGACGCTGCCGTGGGCGCGGGATCTCGCCAAAGCCATTGAACGGCTGGGCAACTTCCTGGCGAGTTACCGGCAGTAGCCGGTGGCGCACTCGCACTCCCATTCGCCCACCGGCCCGGCGCCGTTGGGTCTGATCGCGGCACGGGTCGTGGTCGCGGCCCTGACGATTATCGGGCTCGCCATGGTTGTCGGCGCGGTGCTGCTCTGGCCCTCTGAGAACAAAGTCGACATTCCTCTGCCGTTCCAGAACGCCGAAGGCGGGTCGGTGACCACCGAAGGTGGGCATGTGATCTCCAGCGCATTAGGAGACTGCGGGAGCCCATCGGCCGGGCAGGTCCTCACCGCACCGCCGGCCGCTGGTATCTCGGGATCGGGCACCTGTATCCAATCGCTGGTCGCCATCGGCACCGGGCCCAACAGCGGCGCCAGCACCCTGCTGGAGTTCTCCCGCGGACCCGGTCAGCCGAATCTGCTTGCGGGCGAGAAGGTGCGGATATTCCGTCAGGTCGATCAGCAGGGCCAAACGACCTACGGCTTCTACGACTATGAGCGCACCTGGCCACTGGCGATGCTGGCTGTGCTCTTCGCGGTGGTGATCGTGGCCGTAGCGCGCTGGCGTGGTCTGCGCGCGCTGGTCGGCATCGGCGTGGCCTTCGTCGTCCTGGTCGTCTTCATGCTGCCCGCGCTGAGGGACGGCGCTCCGGCGGTGCCGGTCGCGCTGGTCGCCTCGGCGGCGATCTTGTTCGCGGTGATTTACCTTGCACACGGCATCAGTCTGCGGACCAGTGCCGCACTTCTGGGCACCCTGACCGCAATGCTGCTGGCAGCGTTGCTGTCCTGGGGCGCAATCAAATTCACTCATCTGACCGGACTGTCCGAGGACCGGAACAATGAAGTCGCCGCCTACCTCGGAAATGTCTCGATCAACGGTCTACTGCTAGCCGGTTTCATCATCGGCTCCCTCGGTGTGCTCAACGACGTCACCATCAGCCAGGCCTCGACGGTGTTCGAACTCGCCCATCTCGGCCACGGCAATCGCCGAGAGGTCTTCCTGCGGGCCATGCGGGTCGGTAGCGACCACATCGCGAGCACGGTGTACACCCTGGTGCTCGCCTACGCGGGCAGTTCACTTCCGCTGTTACTGCTATTCAGCGTCTCCAACCGCTCCCTGAAGGACGTGTTGACCAGCGAGAGCGTCGCGATTGAGATCGCACGGTCAGCGGTCGGCGGCATCGCCTTGGCACTGTCGGTCCCGCTGACGACCGCGGTTGCCGCGATTCTGGCCACACCGCAGGCTGCCGCTACCGCCTCTCCAACAACTCCAGCAGATACTCGCCGTAGCCAGACTTGAGCAGGGTCTGCGCCCGCTGCGCGAGGAAGGCATCGTCGATGAAGCCCATCCGCCACGCGATCTCCTCGGGACAAGCCACCTTCAGACCCTGCCGGGCTTCCACCGTGCGGACGAAGTTGCCTGCCTCCAACAGCGAATCGAAGGTTCCGGTGTCCAGCCAGGCGGTGCCGCGCGGTAAAACCTCGACTGAAAGTCGTTCGGAATTCAGATAGACCCGGTTGATGTCGGTGATCTCGAGTTCGCCGCGGGCGGAGGGGCGCAGCGCTCGGGCGATCTCGACGACGTCATTGTCGTAGAAATACAAACCAGGCACGGCATAGTTCGACTTCGGTGTCGCAGGCTTCTCCTCGAGCGCCAATACCGTTCCTGCGGAATCGAATTCGACGACACCGTACGCCCACGGGTTGGCTACCCAGTAGGCGAAGATGGAGCCGCCGACCACATTACGGAAGCGGCGCAGATTGGTGCCGACGCCGGGTCCGTAGAAGATGTTGTCGCCCAGGATCAATGCCACCGGTCCGCTGCCGATGTGGTCGGCGCCGAGGATGAATGCCTGGGCAAGGCCTTCGGGGCGTTCCTGTACGGCGTAGGTGATGTTGATGCCGAACTGCCCGCCGTCGCCGAGGAGTCGCACAAAGGCCGGTTCGTCCTGCGGTGTCGCGATGACCAGAATGTCGCGGATCCCCGCCAGCATCAGGGTGGACAGTGGGTAGTAGATCATCGGCTTGTCATAAACCGGCAGCAACTGTTTGCTCACCCCTTGGGTGATCGGATACAGCCGGGTGCCGGACCCGCCGGCGAGAATGATTCCGCGCATCGATCTAGGCCTGCAGATCTTCCTCGTTCATCTCGGTGGCTGCCAGTGCCGCCGCCAGATCGTCGTGGCGGAAGGCGGCGGTGACGTGATCGTCCACCACGCGAAACGCCGAGGCCGCGGTACGCACGGCCGACGGATCGTCGCGCGGTGTGATGCGCTCCCCTACGACGACCACGCCGTCGCGGTAGTAGATGTCGCCGACCTCGATCTCGGCGTCGGTGCGCTGGGCCCATTCCCGCAGTGCCGCGTGGCCCTGCGCGGCGCCGTGCGCGTCGCCGATCTCGACGTCATCGCTGGACAGCGAGACCAGCGTGCCGAAATCCGCCGCGCTCAATGCGTCATGCCAGGCCAACACGGTGGCAATCTCCGAGGTGCTCATATCGCCTCTCCTCCCGGGCTCAACGTACCTGGTTAGAACGGTGTGCGGGCCAGCCAGGCATCCCATACTTCGGGATCGCCGAACATCTCCAGCCCCAGATCTGCGGGTTCGCCGCGTCGGACGACGGCCAGCAACAGGTCTCGTGCCGGCCCCCGCAGTGCAGTGCCGGCTTTGGTGTGCGCGTGATCAAAGACGATGCCGTCCGGGCGACCGAGGATGGTCCACTCCCCCGGGACGCCGAGGGCCGCGTCGGTGGCGTGCAGGTGCAGCGATTGTCCTGCATCGAGTGGCAGTTCACTGCTCTGACCGGCCCGGATCACCACACGCTCCAGGTATTCGGTGATGCCGTCAGCGGCGACCGTCGGGTCGATCTCGAACGGGGCTCCCAACGCGAGAGCGGCATCGGCCCGGTGCACCGCCGTTTCGTGCAGCCGACGCCGGATCCACCACGCGGCCGGCCGTGGCCCCAGGAAGGTCCACACCTCGGTGTCGGGGCCACTGTGCGCCACGGCATCGATGAGGCGCTGTGGCCCGTCGTGTAACCAGCCGACGCGGCCATCGGGGTCAGCCGGCGGCTTGCCGTCGGAAACCGTTCTGGGGTCAATGTTTTCACTGGACCGCTCGGCGACGATCTGGGCGCACCACCGGTCACCGCGTCCGACGTGACGCATCAACTGGTCCAGCGTCCACCCCGGGCAACTCGGGACCGGCATGGCGAGTTCGGCATCGCGGAGCAGTTCGGCGAAGGCGGCGTTCTCGGCGATCAGCGTCGCCGAGAAGTCCACGGAGGCGGCAGTGTCCACGAACACAGAACTTACGCCTGCGGCTCAGACCCGAAAGGCCACAGTGGCTGCAAGTCTGAGCCCGAGTCTGAGCCTGAGCCCGAGTCCGTACCGGATCCGCTACTGGGCACCTGAGTGGTCACCGGGGCGCTGTACGTCGGATCGGCCGCCGTGCTCGGATCGGCCGCCGTGCTCGGATCGGCGGTCGTGCTCGGATCGGCGGTCGTGCTCGGATCGGCCGTGGTGGTCGGATCGGCCGTCGTGCTCGGATCGGCCGTGGTGGTCGGCGCTGCGGATGACTGCGTCGCCTGGGTGGTCGGGATGCCCGACGACGGAGCAGTCGGGGATGGCGCAGTGGTGGACGGGTATCGCGGAACCGGGTTGCCTCGCGCGGGAATCTGGAAGATCGGCGGGATGATCGGAACGGGGATCACGATCGGCGGTGCGATGACCGGAGCCGGAGCGGGGGCAACCGCCGGCGCCGGGGCGGGGGCTGCGGGCGCTGGGACAGCCGGCGGCGCGGCGGGCGGCGGAGCCGCGGGCGCGGGCATGGCGTCCCCCGGCGCCACGACAACGGGGCGCGGCGCTTCCTGCACAACCGGAATCGGCGCCTGGATGGTTTCCGGAGCCGAGCCGGGCGGAGCCGGCTGCTGTACTTGCGGCGCAGCGGGTTCCGCCCCGTTCGAGACCACCGCGCTGCCGCCCGGGGCAGGGCGCTGGTCGACGGTGGGGCGGATGGCGACGGCTAGCGAAATGACGAGTGCGACCACCCCGACGACGAAGACCGTCGACAACGCGCTACCCACCAACAGGAACCGCTTGCGTTCGACGGCCGGCACCGCATCAACATCAGCATCGGCATCGGCATCCGGGTCGAGCACGAAGTCTTCGACATCGTCGTCAGGGACCGCGCTGTACCCCAGCGGGGCCATATAGCCGGCCGCGGCCATCTGGGTTGGGCCGGCCGCGGTGTCGTCAGCGTGGGACAGACCGACCGTCGAGGCTTCGTAACGCGGGGCATTCGCGGCGGCTAGCGCTGCTCCGCGGGCCAGCGCGAGGTCCCCGTCGTCGGGGACGTGGACGGGCAGGGCGGTGCGGGCGGCGATCTGCAGCTTGAGCGCGGCGATGTCGACGCCGGAACCGACCAAGAACAACGCTTGCGCGGGCTGATGTCCGGCCCCAAGCCCCGCAACCATGGCCTCCAGCTTGGTCGCCGCATCGACGTCGAGCAGGCTGTGACTGGTCACTTTGACCACCGAACCGTCGACGGTGCGCACCACCGCCAGCGTCGCGGTGTCCCGTTCGACGAAGAGCAGGGCGGTGCGTTCGCACTCCATCGCCTCGCCGAGTGCCTGGGCCAGGGCACTTGCGGCATGCAGTTCGGAGACCAGGATGACGTCGTCGATCCGCTGGGCGCGCAATGCTTGGCGCAGTCGGGCCGCGGCAGCATGATCGGTCCAAGCCACCCCGGTAGCCGTGAGGTGATGTCCACCCTCTGCTGCGCTTTCCCTGGTGCCGAGGATTGCCGCGACCACTTGCTCAGGGGCATCGGATGTTGCCGCACTCACACCGGCTGCGACATCGAAGGCGTCCCGGTCGAGCGTGACACCGTCGGCGCCCGCGCCCTCTACCAGTGCCATGCGGACGGCGGTGGGTGTCATCGACACACCGAGCACGATGTCCACTCGAACCTCCAAGACATTCGGGCATGAAGCACCGACTATTCGGTTCATCGGCGCTGATCGCAGCGCCGTTACAACCGAAAGCAGTTAGCTGGAGGAGCGGATGAAATTCAGGTATGAGCGCGACGGAGTCGGGCCGCGCTGCCCCTGATATTTCGATCCCACCGCGGCGCTGCCGTAGGGGTGTTCGGCCGGACTGGTGAGCCGCAGAAGGCACAGTTGGCCGATCTTCATTCCGGGCCACAACGTGATCGGCAGGTTGGCGACGTTGGATAACTCCAAGGTGATGTGACCGGAGAAACCCGGGTCGATGAACCCGGCGGTGGAGTGCGTCAGCAGGCCGAGTCGGCCCAGCGATGACTTGCCCTCCAACCGGCCCGCCAGATCGCCGGGCAGGGTGCAGGACTCCAGGGTCGATCCGAGGACGAACTCGCCGGGATGCAGCACGAACGGCTCGCCATCGGTCGGCTGCACGAGGCTGGTCAATTCGTCCTGCTGCTGGGCCGGGTCGATGTGGGTGTAGCGGGTGTTGTTGAACACCCGGA
>DAIPYT010000134.1:0-8150 GCA_036782595.1 Mycobacterium sp.
CCTGAGGCACTGGAGACCTGGCCGCTGCACATGTTCGAGCGGTTCCTGCCCCGGCATCTGGAGATCATCTACGAGATCAACAGCCGGTTCCTCGATGAGGTGCGGGCGCGATTCCCCGGTGATGAGGCGCGCGCCCGACGGATGTCGCTGATCGGCGAGGACGGGGCCCGCAGCATCCGGATGGCCCACCTGGCCACCGTCGGCAGCCACGCCATCAACGGAGTCGCGGCGATGCACTCCGAACTGGTCAAGACCACCATCCTCAAGGACTTCTACGAGATGTGGCCGGAACGGTTCTTCAACAAGACCAACGGTGTGACACCTCGCCGGTTCGTCGGCCTGGCCAATCCGGGTCTGCGCAAACTGCTCGACCAGACCATCGGTGACGGCTGGCTGGTGGATCTGAAGAAGCTGCGCGGGTTGGAGCGCTACGTCGATGACCCGTCCTTCCAGCAGCGCTGGACCGCGGTAAAACGGGAGAACAAAGCACGGTTGGCCGACTACATCGCAGCCAAGACCGGCGTCGAACTGAGCCCGGACTGGATGTTCGACGTTCAGGTCAAGCGAATCCACGAGTACAAGCGTCAGCACCTCAATGCACTGCACATCATCACCCTCTACAACCGGCTCAAGCAGAACCCGGGTCTGCAGATCGCGCCACGCGCTTTTGTATTCGGCGGTAAGGCTGCGCCGGGATATTTCATCGCCAAACTCATCATCAAGCTCATCAACTCCGTCGCCGAGACGGTCAACAACGACCCGGAAGTCAACGACCGCATCAAGGTCGCGTTCATCCCGAACTTCAACGTTCAGAACGGCCAACTGATTTATCCAGCCGCCGACCTCTCCGAGCAGATCTCCACTGCCGGCAAAGAAGCCTCGGGCACCGGCAATATGAAGTTCATGATGAACGGGGCGTTGACCATCGGAACCCTCGACGGCGCCAACGTCGAAATGCGCGAGGAAGCCGGGGCGGAGAATTTCTTCCTTTTCGGGCTCAACGTGCAGGAGGTCGGTGAACTGCTGGCCAAGGGTTACCGCCCGCGTGACTACGTCGCCGCGAATTCGGAACTGGCAGCCGCTATCTCGGCGATCGCCGAGGGGCGTTTCTCACATGGCGACACCGAGGTTTTCGCGCCGCTGGTGTCCAACCTCGTCGACCATGACCCGTTCCTGGTGCTGGCCGACTACGCCGACTACATCCGCTCCCAGGGTGAAGTCGACCGGACCTGGCAGGACCAGCGCACCTGGGCGCGGATGTCGATTCTCAACAGCGCCCGTAGTGGGAAGTTCTCCTCAGACCGCTCGATCGCCGAGTACTGCGACGAGATCTGGAATGTCCAACCCGTAACGATCAGGGGATAGCGATGGCGTCGACGACAGAGAACGCATGGCGTACCGGCTCACACAGTGCGCTGACCGATGAGGTGATCAAGCAGATCGACGGCTGGTTCCGCGCGGCGAACTACCTCTCGGTCGGGCAGATCTATCTCCTGGACAATCCGCTACTGCGCAGACCGCTGTCCCGCGACGACGTCAAGCCCCGCCTACTCGGCCATTGGGGCACCACACCCGGCCTGAACTTCCTCTACGCCCACCTCAACCGGGCGATCAAGGACCGCAGCCAGTCATGCGTCTACATCACCGGGCCGGGTCACGGCGGCCCGGGCCTGGTGGCCAGTGCCTATCTCGACGGCACCTACACCGAGACCTATCCGGACATCACCCAGGACATCGAAGGCGTACGCCGGCTGTTCCGCCAGTTCTCCTTCCCGGGTGGCATCCCGTCGCATGTCGCACCGGAGACACCGGGATCCATCCACGAGGGCGGGGAGCTGGGGTACGCGCTGTCGCATGCCTACGGCGCCGCGTTCGACAATCCCGGCCTGCTGGTCGCCGCAGTGGTCGGTGACGGCGAGGCCGAGACAGGTGCGCTGGCCACCAGCTGGCACTCCAACAAGTTCATGCACCCCGCCAACGACGGCGTGGTGTTGCCGATCCTGCACCTCAACGGCTACAAGATCGCCAACCCGACTGTGCTGGACCGCATCCCGCAGGACGAGCTGCGCAGCCTGATGGTGGGCTACGGCCACAACCCGTACTTCTTCGAGATCGTCGACGACGGCTCGACCGACCATCTCGACGCGCACCGGCGCTTCGCCCGGCTGCTCGACGACGTGCTCGACGAGATCGCGGCCATCAAGGCCCGCGCCGCCGCCGGCGACGACTCCCGCCCGGCCTGGCCGATGATCATCTTCCGCCATCCCAAAGGCTGGACCGGACCGGCCTACATCGACGGGAAGAAGACCACCGGATCCTGGCGTGCCCATCAGGTGCCGCTGGCCAGTGCCCGGGACACCCCCGAACATCTTCAGGTACTCGCCGAATGGCTGGGCTCCTACCGCGCCGAGGAACTGTTCGACGAAAACGGCAGGGTCCATGACTGGATCGCCGATCTGGCGCCGTCCGGCACTTTGCGGATGAGCGACAACCCGCACGCCAACGGCGGCCTGCTGCTCAAAGACCTTCGCCTGCCGGACTTCCGGGAGTACGGAGTGGACGTCCCGGCTCCCGGTGCGACGCTCGCGGAGGCAACCAAAGTCCTCGGCCAGTGGCTGACCGACGTCATCCGGCTCAACCCGGAGAATTTCCGCATCTTCGGGCCCGACGAAACCGCCTCCAACCGGCTACAGCCGGTGTTCGAGGTCACCGACAAGCAGTGGAACGCCGAGTTCTTCGGCCCTGAGGTCGACGACCACCTGGCCCGGGCCGGGCGGGTCGTCGAGATGCTCTCCGAGCACCAGATGCAGGGCTGGCTCGAGGGCTATCTGCTGACCGGCCGGCACGGGCTGTTCAACTGCTACGAGGCCTTCATCCACATCATCGACTCGATGTTCAACCAGCACGCCAAATGGCTCAAGGTCACCAATGAAATTCCGTGGCGCCGTCCCATCGCCAGCTTGAATTACCTTCTGTCCAGCCATGTTTGGCGGCAGGACCACAACGGATTCAGCCACCAGGATCCCGGCTTCATCGACCATGTGGTCAACAAGAGCGCCGAGGTGGTGCGGGTGTATCTGCCCCCGGACGCCAACACGCTGTTGTCGACCTACGACCACTGCCTGCGCTCGCGCCAGTACGTCAACGTCGTGGTCGCGGGTAAGCAGCCGCACCCCAACTTCCTGACCATGTCCGAGGCGGTTGCGCACTGTACCCGCGGCCTGGGCATCTGGGAGTGGGCCGGTACCGAGGAGCACGGCTGCGACCCGGATGTCGTCATCGCCGCTGCTGGTGACGTGCCGACCCTGGAGGCACTGGCGGCGGCCGACCTCCTGCGCCAGCACATCCCGGAGTGCAAGGTGCGCTTCGTCAACGTGGTGGATCTGATGCGACTGCAGGACGAGAGCGAGCACCCGCACGGGATGTCCAACCGGGAATTCGACATGGTGTTCACCGCGGACAAACCGGTGATCTTCGCCTACCACGGCTATCCGTGGCTGATCCACCGCCTGGTGTACCGGCGCAGCAACGACGCCCGGATTCACGTCCGCGGCTACAAGGAGGAGGGCACCACCACTACGCCGTTCGACATGGTGATGCTCAACGACCTCGACCGCTACCACCTGGTGATCGACACCATCGATCGGGTGCCCGGCCTGGGCTCGCGCTACGCAGCGCTGCGCCAGCAGATGCAGGACAAGCGCGTCCAGGCCCGGGAGTACACCCGTGAGCACGGCGACGACATTCCCGAGGTGCGGGACTGGGTGTGGCCCGGCGCAAAAGGCCTGGTCAGCGAGACGGCGGTGGCAGCCACGCTGGCCACCGGCGGCGACAACGAGTAGCGACACTCCTCCGCTCAAGTGGAAGGGGCACGGCATCCGGCCTAGGATTACGTCGTCGGTAGTCGTCGGCGCCAAACGCTGAGGTGGTGGACATGGCACAGCCCAATCCCAAACCCCTGCCGACTGATGTTCCCGACGCCCCCGCCTGCCTACCGCAGCCGGAGCTTCAGTTTCGGACCATCCACGGCTACCGGCGCGCGTTCCGGATCGCGGGGTCCGGCCCCGCGCTGCTGCTGATCCACGGCATCGGTGACAACTCGACGGCCTGGGAGCCGGTGCACGCCGAGCTGGCCCGCCGGTTCACCGTCATCGCACCGGACCTGCTCGGCCACGGTCAGTCCGATAAGCCGCGCGCCGATTACTCCGTGGCCGCCTACGCCAACGGCATGCGCGACCTACTCAGCGTCATTGGTGTCGACAAGGTGACCGTCGTCGGACATTCGCTGGGCGGCGGAGTGGCGATGCAGTTCGCCTACCAGTTCCCGCACCTGGTGGACCGGCTGATTCTGGTCAGTGCCGGCGGCGTCACCAAGGACGTCAACCTAGCCCTGCGACTGGCCGCGCTGCCGGTCGGCGGGGAGGCCCTGGCTGTGCTGCGGCTGCCGCTGGTGTTGCCGACACTGCAGACACTCGGCCGCATGCTCGGCACGGTGCTGGGTTCCACCGGAATGGGGCGCGACATCCCCAGCGCGCTGCGGATCCTCGCCGAGCTTCCCGAACCGACTGCCTCAGCGGCGTTCACCCGCACACTGCGCGCGGTGGTGGACTGGCGCGGCCAGGTGGTCACCATGCTGGACCGATGTTATCTGACGGAATCCATTCCGGTTCAACTCATCTGGGGTGACGAGGACGTCGTCATACCAGTCAGCCACGCGCACATGGCCCATGCCGCCATGCCGGGCTCGCGACTGGAGATCTTCGCCAACTCGGGACATTTTCCCCACCACCACGATCCGGTCCGTTTCGTCGGACTCGTCGAGGACTTCATCGATTCCACCCCAGCGGCCTGCTATGACCACGAGATGCTCAGCGAACTGTTGCGCAGGGGCAGCACCGAGCATGCTGTTTCCGGGTCCGACGAGCTCGGTGCCCGCATCCTGGTTCTGGACGCACTCGAAAGCGACGAGCGCAGCGCAACCTAGCCTGATCGCCGCACTCCTCCTCGGCTCGCTTCGCTGCGCCGCATCGTCGTCCGGCCCGAAACCCACCCCGCGGGCCCGCCGGTGATGAGAAGGTAAGTGTTCACCTATCGTTAACCCTGGGTACAGAGGGAGTCGGACGTGCTTGAGGTCTGCGAAGTCGGCAACGCGGTCAGCAGGGAAGACTACGAGGCGGCGATCCCCGAGCTTCGAGTCGGACTGATCAACGCCCAGTACGACCTGCGCGATGCGGACTTCCCGGTGATCATCTGGATCGCCGGTGACGATCGATTGGCCGCGAACGAGTTGGTGAATCGACTCAACGAGTGGATGGACTCGCGCTTCGCCGACACCCGGGTGTTCGCCGACCCCACCGACGAGGAGTACCAGCGCCCGCACCTATGGCGGTTGTGGCGCTCGCTGCCGCCGAAAGGGCGAGCGGCGTTCTTCGTCGGCGGACTGATGCGGGCGGCCATCCAGCGCGCCCAGGGCGAGATCGATGAGCCCAGCTTCTCCATCTGGCTGCGTCACATCGCCAATATGCAGAACGAGTTGGTGGCCGACGGCGCGTTGATCCTGAAGTTCTTCCTGCACACCCCGGCCAAGGAGCAGAAGAAGAAGCTCAAAAAGGCCGAGAAGGATCCGCATGCCGGCTGGCAGGTGGATCAGCGCGACTGGGCGGCGATCGACACCTTGGGCCCGGTGCTACCGATAGCGGAGCGGATCCTGCGCGAGACCAGCGGACCGGGAGCGCCGTGGACAATCGTGGAGTCCACCGACTCCCGCTACCGCGACATCACCGTCGCGCGAACCATCCTGGCCGCACTCACCGCACGCCTCCATGAACAGAACCCTGGCCATCAAGGACCTGCACTGGCCGAGACGGTGTTCGGCGATGCCGACTCCGTATCCAACGTGCTCTCCGGGGTCGACCTCACCCAGTCACTCACCAGGCAGGAGTATCGGGAGCAACTGGCCAAGGAGCAGGCCAAGCTCAAGAAACTCTCCATTGAGGCCCGGAAGCGCGGCATCAGTTCGGTACTGGCTTTCGAGGGCTGGGACGCCGCCGGTAAGGGCGGAGTGATCCGGCGGATCACCGGTGCGCTGGAAGCCGGCGACTACCGGGTGATCCCGGTGGCCGCGCCCAACGAGGAAGAGCGCAAGTTCCACTACCTGTGGAGGTTCTGGCGGGATCTGCCATCGGCCGGCAAAGTCGTCATCTTCGACCGCACCTGGTACGGCCGGGTGCTGGTCGAGCGGCTGGAAGGGTTCGCCTCTCCGGCTGAATGGCAGCGGGCCTTCGACGAGATCAACGATTTCGAAGCCCAGATGGTCGAGCAGGGCTACTTTGTCGCCAAGTTCTGGCTGCACATCTCACCGGAGGAACAGCTGGCCCGCTTCAAGGCCCGCGAGAACACCCCTTACAAACAGCACAAGATCACTGACGAGGACTACCGCAATCGGGAGCGGTGGAACGAGTACGTCAAGGCCGTGGACCAGAAGATCCTGCGGACCACCTCCGACCGTGCGCCCTGGCACGTCATCCCCGCCAACAACAAGCACTTCGCCCGGGTGGCGACGCTCAAGGCCGTCAACAAAGGGCTTGCCCGCACGCTGCGGGATAACTGACTTTCGGCACTGGCGGTCCGAACCTGCCGGGGCGCAGTATGAATTCAGGGCCGCAGACGTCAGCCCGAGGAGGCGTCATGACCGAATCACCTGACAGCACAACAGAATCCACCGTGACGGAGCCGACTGACTACCGAAACTCCGATTACCGGGACCGGCGGCTACACCGCACCCTGGCCTGGGTCGGGATCGTCGCCGGGGTGGTGTTCACCGTGGCGGTGATCTTCTTCTCCGGTCTGGCGCTCGGCCGCGCCTCCGGCGGCTACGGATGGCATCGCGGCTACCAGGGCGGCCAGATGACGCCCGGCGGCTGCCCGATGATGGGCCCCGGCGGCGGCATGATGGGTCCCGGGATGAAGGGGCCCGGCATGATGGGCCCCGGCGGGATGATGGACCCCGACGATATGGGCCCGGGAATGATGCGTCCCGGCCAGTCGCCGTCCTCGACGCCCGGTCCGGCGCCATCACAGCGCTAGGCGGAGTCAGCCCTCGGCGAAGTACGCCTCACTGCCGGTGGGGTAGCCGCCACCGAACGTGGTGATATGCACGTGGTCGTAATGACCGTAGTTGCCGCCGCTGGGACCGGCCGGTGTGTAGTAGGTTCCGCGCCAGATCACGTCCATCACGCCGAATTTCTCGGCGTTCTGCAACGCATAATCGCGGATCTCGTTACCCAGTGCGATACCCGCTTCGCTGCCGGCATTGGGAATCATGATGTCGATCGCGCGGCCAGACGGATGCCAGGGTTTGGAGTCCGGCCGCACCCCGATGATGTTGCGGAGCTGGGGAAATTTGGCGCAGATGTTGCGCTCGATGCGGATCGTCTGGATCTGCAGACCCTGCTCGGACACCACACCGGGTGGAAGCAGACGCGGGTTGAGGTCGACGTGGGCCGCCGGCATGACCACCCCAGCCTCGGGTGCGGGGCCCGGCGCGGCCACGGGCATGTGCAACACCTCCAGGGCCTGGGCGGCATCAGCCACCGGCGCGGCGTCGACCACCGGCGCGCCAGGTTGTTCCGCGGGATTGGGATCCGCAACCGCGCCCGGAGCCAGGAAGAAAGCGACGGGCAGAACCAGCGCCACGGCGGATCCGGACCATTTCTTACGCAAATCACGGGTTCTCTGCGAAAGCATCACGAAACCATAACGGACAAATTGTGACTAACGCTGCAGCATTACGAATCAGCGGCCGACGAATACATCACACTTTCGCAGAAATGAGCTTGAGCTGCAGTTTTCCACATCCGGTACCGACTCTGATCGGCGAGTCGGGTTCGGTTGAGTCAGCGCGCTACCTGGCCCCGCGGCGACATGCCTGTGAGCAATACTTGACGTTTTCCCAGTCGCGGGCCCACTTCTTGCGCCATTCGAACGGCCGCTCGCAGCGCTGGCAGACCTTCGGGGGGTGACCGTTCTTGACACGGACGCGGGTCGGCACGTTTGAGACTGTATCGCCGCCGCTGCTGTGGAGCTCAATCTTCTGGTGGAGCTCAATCTTCTGTGGAGCTCAATCTTCTGTGGAGCTAAGGGGAATCGAA
>DAIPYT010000135.1:0-8081 GCA_036782595.1 Mycobacterium sp.
CGACGAGTAGACCCAGGACGTCGATGAGTTGCGCGCGTTCGGAGTCGCTCTGAGCTCCGACTGCGATCGCGGCGTCGAGGTCAAACCCTCCGGAGAAAACAGAGAGGCGGCGCAGGAGAACCCGTTCGGTCTCAGTCAGCAGCGAGTGTGACCAGTCGATGGACGCCGAGAGTGTCTGCTGGCGGCGGACCGCCGTCCGCGCACCGCCGGTCAGCAACCGGAAGCCGCTGCGCAGACTGTCCAGTATTTGCGGCAGCGACAGGGTTCGTGTTCGGGCAGCGGCTAATTCGATAGCCAGTGGCATCCCGTCGAGGCGTCGGCAAATCTCGGTGATGGTCGTCGTCTGTTGGGGATCGGGAACGAAGTCGGGCCGTGCCTTGCGTGCGCGGTCGACGAATAGCTCGACGGCATCATCGTTGATCGACAATGACGGGACCCGCCAGGTGACCTCGCCCGGGATTCCGGTCGGCTCGCGACTGGTCGCCAATACCGAGACGCCCCTGCCGGCGTCCAGGACATCTGTCAGGAGTTCATAGCAGGCATCCAGCAGGTGCTCGCAATTGTCGAGCACCACAAGCAGTCTGCGGTCGGTGACGAATCGGCGGATCGTCTCGATGGTGGTGCGGCTCGGCTGGTCGGTCAGCTCTAGGGCGCGGGCGACGGCGAGCGGAACCACATCGGCATTGGTGACCGGCGCCAGATCGACGAAGATCACCTCCCCGTCGAACACGGGCTCGGCCTCTGACGCGACTCGCAGCGCTAGTCGGGTCTTGCCCGCCCCACCGGCCCCGGTCAACGTCACTAACCTGTTGTCGGCCAACAGTTCGGTGATGGCGGCGATCTGGCCGGTCCGGCCCACGAAGCTGGTCAGCTGGACCGGTAGACGGGATCGACGCGTCGGGGCCGCAACCCGCAGGGGCGGGAAATCGGTGCGCAGGTGGGGGTGGTTGAGTTGCACGACCCGTTCCGGGCGCGGCAGGTCCCGCAACACGTGGGTTCCCAGGTCGGCAAGCCAGGCGTCGGCGGGTAGCCGGTCGAGCACCATCGCCTCGGTGGCCCCCGACAGCACGGTCTGCCCGCCGTGGGCCAGGTCCCGCAGGCGGGCGGTTCGGTTGATCGTCGGGCCGGCGTAGTTGGCCTCGTCACGCAACGCGATCTCCCCGGTGTGCGCCCCGATGCGCAGTCTGATCGGATCCAGGTCCGCCTGCTGCAGGGCCAGGGCGCAGGCCACCGCGTCGCTGGCTTTGGCGAACGCGACCACGAAGCTGTCGCCCTCGCCCTGCTCCAGCGGCCGCACCCCGCCGTGGCGGGCTACCAACTCGGTGACCACCGTGTTGAGACGCGCGATCGCCGCCGCCATCTCATCAGGCTGGTTCTCCCACAGCCGAGTCGAGCCCTCAACGTCAGCCAGCAGCAGCGTCACCGTGCCTGTCGGTAACTCGCTCACGGCCGGATCACCCCAGTTCAGCGGCACAATCTCTGCGTAGTTGTTCATGCTAGCCAGCATTGCGGCCCCCAGTCGAGACAACATCGGCACAACCGCGTATCTCCGCGCGCCGGCGATGCGTATCCGGCGGAAAATACGACCCGCCGAGGCGGGCATCTACGCGCTCTGGCGGATCTACTCCCGTCCTGCCGGGCGAAAAGTCAAAGCGCAGCCGATTTCCGAGGGAGGACACCTCATGACCACCGCCACCACCACACGACCGGCAAGTGTGTTCGACGCCGACCTGCCCGCCCTGGACTATCACGACCTTCCCGACCCGAACGACGCCCACGCCCACCTCGCCGCCGCCCGCGCCCAGGCGGCCATCGGCCTGGGCCCCTACGGCCCGGAGGTCCTGCGCTACGCCGAGGTCCACACCGTTCTGCGCGATCCCCGGTTCATCAACCCGCCCGCCTTGGGTATCGACAACCAGGGCGTGACGGCCGGGCCGCTGTGGGAGCGCGCCACGGCCAGCATCCTGGCCATCGACGGCGACGCCCACAGCCGGCTGCGCCGACTGGTCGCCAAAGCGTTCTCCCCGCGCGCCATCACCCGCCTGCAGAGCCTGGTCGCACAGACCGCCGCCGGACTGGTCGACACCCTGGCCGCCGCCGGGTCCGGCGACGTCGTCACCGACGTCGCCCGGCCCTACCCCACCCCGATCATCTGCGCCCTGCTCGGCGCCCCGCCCCAGGACTGGCCGCTGTTCTCCGGATGGGCTGACGCGATCATGAAGGTCTTCGACTGGAACCTCGCCCACGACGGCCCCGAAATCGAGGCGGCCTGGGACGAGCTGGACGACTACCTCGAGACCATGATCGCGCAACGCCGGACCACCTTGACCAACGATCTGATCTCGGAGTTGATCCGGACCGAAGACGACGGCGACCGACTCAGCCACAGCGAGCTGTTGATGCTCGCCGGGTCCCTCTTGGCGGCCGGCACCGACACCACCCGCAACCAATACGCCGCCGCGATCGGGGCCCTCATCGACCACCCCGACCAATGGGATCTCCTTGCCGCCCACCCCGACCTGGTCGGCCACGCCACCGACGAGCTGATGCGCTACTCGCCGGTGGTGCTCGGCGCCATGCGCTGCGCCACCGAAGACGTCGAGATCGCAGGAGTCACCATCCCCGCCGGCACCCTGGTCATCGCCAATACCGCCGCCGCCAACCGCGACCCCGCCATCTTCGATGACCCGGACCGGCTCGACATCACCCGCCAACACCCCAGCCCCATCCTCACTTTCGGCGGCGGCACGCACTACTGCCTCGGTGCGCACATGGCCCGCCTCGAACTCACCGAAGGTATCCGCGCTATCACCAGCCGCTGCCCGCGCCTGCACCGAACCGGCGCATCACCTTGGAAGAAACTCACCGGCGTCACCGGACCCACCACCCTGCCCGTCAGCACGAACCCCGTGCCACACATGCACGGCGTCCCCCGTGCCAACAAACCACAAGAGACACAACCAAATTGGAAGGACCTGTGATGAAAACTTTCGTGCTCGCCGGCGTCGGCCTACCCGGTGCCATGCTGGTAGCCCTGGCAGCCCGGACGAAAAGAACCTCCCATGAAACCCCGAGCAAGGCCGTTCATCCAGCGCAGCTGTTGTACGGAGCTGACGAGTACTGGAACGGTGACTACCCCGAAAACGAACCGCACTAAATGAAGCGGCTGAAGTTCCTTGCGGCGTGGCTGCCGACGGACAGAGGATCGCTAAACAACATTCACAGCGATTGGCGCGCATGGAATGTCGGGGGGAATGCCGGCATGTTTCAGCAAGTTCGGATCGCCGCAGGCCTGGGGGTGCAGAAGCACACGACCAGGGGGAATGGGATGTTGTCGCGGCGGTTGAGTTTAAGACCGTAAAGCAAGTGGATCTCAATACCGCTGCACAAGTGCAGCGCAGGTGCAGTCACTCGTGAGAAAGTGCAGTCAAAATCGAGAACCTACAACATCTCCTACTGGCGCGCCATATTCGTGAACCGCGACAGATGCAGCTGGTGCGCTACCGTCACTGTCTTCGTCGGGCCGTTGCGGTGCTTGGCGAGGATCAGATCCGCCTCGCCGCCACGTGGGTCGTCGCGTTCGAACGCGTCTGGGCGGTGCAGCAGGATCACCATGTCGGCGTCCTGCTCGATGGCACCGGACTCACGAAGGTCCGAGAGCATCGGCTTCTTGTCGGTGCGCTGCTCCGGGCCGCGGTTCAGCTGGCTCATGGCAACCACTGGAACGTCGATCTCTTTAGCCAGAAGCTTGAGCTGACGGGAGAATTCGGACACTTCCTGTTGGCGGGACTCCACCTTCTTACCTGAGGTCATCAGCTGGAGGTAGTCGATGACCACCAGCCGCAGATCGGACTTCTGCTTGAGTCGGCGCGCCTTGGCGCGGATCTCCATCATGGTCAGGTTCGGTGAGTCGTCGATGTAGAGCGGCGCCTCGCTGATTTCGCTCATGCGACGGGCCAGCCGCGTCCAGTCGTCATCACTCATCCGGCCCGAGCGCATATCGGCCAACTTGATTTTGGCCTCAGCCGACAGCAGCCGCATGACGATCTCGGTCTTGCTCATCTCGAGTGAGAAAACCACGCTCGAGAGCCTGTTCTTGATCGAGCAGGACCGCAAAAAATCCAAGCCCAGAGTCGATTTCCCGACACCAGGCCTGGCCGCCACCACGATCATCTGGCCAGGGTGCAGCCCGTTGGTCACCTCGTCGAGTTCGGTGAAGCCGGTGGGCACACCGCGGGAGATTCCGCCCTGGGACGCGATCGCGTCGATCTCATCCATGGTCGGCTGCAGCAAGGCCTCCAACGCCACGTAGTCCTCGGCGGTACGCCGCTCCGTGACGTCGTAGATCTCAGCCTGCGCCCGATCGACGATCTCGTTGACGTCGGCGCCCTCCGCGCCGGCATAGCCGTACTGCACCACGCGGGTGCCGGCCTCGACCAGTCGGCGCAGCAGGGCCTTCTCCGCCACGATACCGGCGTAGTAGCCGGCGTTGGCGGCGGTGGGGACCGTGGAGATCAGGGTGTGCAGATACGGTGCCCCGCCGATGCGGCGCAGCAGACCCCGGCGGTCCAGTTCGGCAGCCACCGTCACCGCGTCGGCGGGCTCACCGCGGCCGTAGAGGTCCAGGACGGCGTCGTAGACGTTCTGGTGGGCGGGCCGGTAGAAATCCCCGGGACGCAGCCGTTCCAGCACGTCGGCGATGGCATCCTTGCTCAGCAGCATGCCGCCCAACACCGACTGTTCGGCAGCGAGGTCCTGCGGGGGCTGGCGGCCGAAATCTTCGGCCGGCGGGGATGAGGGGGCACCTTGTTGTCCAAGGTCATCGACGACTGCCATCGGGGCTACCGCGCCTCCTTCTCTGCCGTTACGGCATCGACCCGGGCGGTCGAACGTAGGTTCGACCATCCACGGTTCACGATAAGTTGCGGCACCGACAACGACGGATTCCGAAGCGTTCGGCCACCAGCGCCCAGGGGAACGTTAGAGGTTGCTACCGCTGCCACCAACCGGGCCTGTTGACCAACCTGTTAGTGGCTTGTGGATACCTGCGCACAACGGTGTTGGCGGGCTGGGGACAACTTGTGGATCGCTATGAATTTATCGCGCATCTGTCCACGTAAAACGCAGGGTAATGGCCCTGTGGGGCTGTGGATGAGAAGTGGGGCGGCGTGTCGGTCCAGGTGGCCCTTTCGGGCGTGTTGCGTAACCGTTGCGTAGGCAAGGGGTTAACGGCGGGTGAAGGTAACTGTGAGCAGGCAACCGCGCCGAATTCGCTGCGAAAAAGAAATCCCCGGTGGCGGCCGAGCGGCCGCCACCGGGGATTCCGTAGATCTGTGCTTCTAGCTCTGCGCCGCAACCTCGAGGGTGACGTCGACGTCAACCTCCGGATGCAGGTGCACGGCCACCGTGTGGCTGCCGGTCTCCTTGATATGGGCTTTGGGCAGTCGCACCGTGCGCTTGTCGATGTTCGGGCCGCCGGCCTTCTTGATCGCCACGACGATGTCGTTGGGGGTCACCGAGCCGAACAACTTGCCCGAGTCGTGGGTCTTCACGGCCAGCGCAACCGAACCCAGGCCGACGATGGCGGCCTTGAGCTCCTCGGCGTGCGCACGGTCGCGCACCGTCTTGGCGTCCTGCGCACGGCGGACACTGTCGACATGCTTCTGGGCACCGCGGGTAGCCGGAATGGCCAGACCGCGGGGCAGCAGGAAGTTGCGGCCGTACCCGTCCTTGACCTCGACGGTGTCGCCGGCTGCTCCGAGGTGCTCGACCTCGGCGGTAAGAATCAGCTTCATCTTTCTCGCTCCGTTTCTAGCGGGTCGCCGAGGTGAACGGCAGCAAGGCAACCTCGCGGGCGTTCTTGACGGCGATGGCGATGTCACGCTGATGCTGCACGCAGTTTCCGGTCACCCGGCGAGCGCGGATCTTGCCCCGCTCACTGATGTAGGTGCGCAGCAGCCCGGTGTCCTTGTAGTCGATGCTCTGGGTCTTGCCCTTCTTGGAGCAGAACACGCACTTGCGGGTCTTGATCGGCTTGTCCGGTGCCGGACGCCGCTTGGTTGGTTTGGCTTTAGCCATCTGTCAATCTCTTTCGTTCTCTATACGCGGGTTTGAATGTCAGAAGGGCGGTTCATCGTCGTTGCCGCCGAACGAACCCGATGCGGGCGCGCTGCCCCACGGGTCCTCTTGCGCCGCAGCGGCATTACCGCGAGGGGCACTGCCGCCGCCGCTTGGGGCGCCGCCGCCGAAGCCGCCACCGCCGCCGCCGCCGCCGCGGTTGGCCTTGTTGACCTTCGCGGTGGCATAGCGCAGGGACGGGCCGATCTCATCGACCTCGACCTCCATGACGGTGCGCTTCTCGCCCTCTTTGGTTTCGAAGGACCGCTGCTTGAGCCGACCGGTGAGGATCACCCGCGAGCCGCGGGTCAGGCTTTCGGCGACATTCTCGGCTGCCTCGCGCCAGATGTTGCAGCGCAGGAACAGCGCTTCGCCGTCCTTCCAGTCCCCGCTCTGGCGGTCGTAGATACGCGGCGTCGAGGCCACCGTGAAGTTCGCCACGGCGGCACCCGACGGGGTGAACCGCAGTTCGGGGTCGGCCGTCAGGTTTCCGACGACGGTGATGGTCGTGTCACCGGCCACAATGTCCTCCTGGAGATCGGTGGATGTAGACCGAGCGTACGTAGGGACCCCGACAGGATCCCGACAGCCCGGGCACGTTATCCACTGCGGTCAGTGCTTGTCGGTCCGCATCACTTTGGTCCGCAGCACCGACTCGTTCAGGTTCAGCTGACGGTCGAGCTCGGACACGGTCTTGTGCTCCGCCTTCACATCGACGATGGCGTAGATGCCCTCGGCGTGCTTGGCGATCTCGTAGGCCAGCCGGCGGCGGCCCCAGATGTCGACCTTGTCCACAGTCCCGCCGTCACCGCGGATCACGTTGAGGAACGTGTCCAGGGACGGGGCGACGGTGCGCTCGTCGAGAGTCGGGTCAAGAATGACCATGATTTCGTATTGACGCATGGAAACCTCATCACCTCCTATGGTCGTTTGCGGCCACATCCGTATGACGTGGCAGGAGGGTCGCCTGCGTCGGCAACCGAATCAGGTTACAGGAGACGCGGCTGATCAGCGAAATCAGTCGCGTTGGAGGCTGTACTCCAGGGCCAGCAGCCGGGTGGCCTCCGACGCCTTGGCCAGATCTCCGGAGTCGAACGGCGGCTCGGGGTCGTACTCGATCATCAGTTGACTGGCCTCGGCGGCCTGCCGGTCCACCAGCAGTTCAACCAGTCGCAAGGCCATGTCGATCCCGCTGGAGACACCGGCCGCGGTGATGATCCGCTCCGGCAGGTGTTCGACCACCCGTTGCGGGGTGTACACCGCGCCCAGCGAGCCGAGCAGGTCCTGCACGGCCCAGTGCGTGGTTGCGGTCAGCCCGTCGAGCAGTCCAGCGGCGGCCAGGATCAGGCTGCCGGTGCACACCGACGTGGTGAACAAGGTCTGGCGGTGCACCTCGCGGACCCAGTCGAGCATCGTCTCGTCGCGCAGCAGGGCGCGGGTACCGACCCCGCCCGGCACCAGAAGGACGTCGGGCGTCCTCACCTCATCGAAGATGGCGTCGCACATCAGGCCGAGCATGCCGTTGTCGGTGCGGACCTCACCGCGGCGCCTGCCCACGAAGACCACGTCGATGCTCGGCACCCGCTGCAGCACCTCGTAGGGCCCGACCGAATCGAGCGCGGTGTTACGCGGGAACAGCGCGATCGCGACCTGCATCCGACACCTCCTGGGCTATTACTCCCGAGGGACGCAGCCGCTGGGGCCACCACGTGGGGAACGCATCGGGCGCGCGGTCGAACACTCCTCCCGACGGGTCGTCGATGCGGCCGCCCAGGCGCACCAGATCATCTGCGGGGCGGTAGATCTGGCGGATCACCAGAACGATCAGCCCGACCACGGCGAGGTCGCGCAGCAGCACGGTGGCGGTGAACCACTGCTCGGGCAGGCCCTTGTTCTGCTCGCCGTACAGATACAGCATCCTGGGCACCCACACCAGTGCGTCGATCGTCATCCAGGCCAGCAGC
>DAIPYT010000136.1:0-4973 GCA_036782595.1 Mycobacterium sp.
CACGAGGTGGTGGGCGTGCATCTGGCGCTGTCGCACGCCCCGGGTGCGCTGCGCAGCGGATCGCGCGGCTGCTGCTCCCGTGAGGACGCCGATGATGCGCGTCGGGTCGCTGACATCCTCGGAATCCCCTTCTACGTCTGGGATTTCGCCGACCGGTTCAAAGCCGACGTCATCGACGACTTCGTGTCGTCCTACTCCCGCGGCGAGACCCCGAACCCGTGCGTGCGCTGCAACGAGCGCATCAAATTCTCGGCGCTGGCAGCGCGGGCGTTGGCGCTCGGTTTTGATGCGGTGGCCACCGGCCACTACGCCCGATTGGCCGACGGCCGTCTGCGCCGGGCGGTCGACGCCGACAAGGACCAGTCCTACGTGCTGGCGGTGCTGACCGCCGACCAACTACGCCACGCGGTATTCCCGGTCGGCGACACCGCCAAGCCGGCGATCCGCGAGGAGGCGGCCCGGCGAGGCCTGGCCGTCGCCGAGAAGCCCGACAGCCACGACATCTGCTTCATCCCGTCGGGGGATACCCGGGCCTTTCTCGGCGAACGCATCGGGGTGCGACCGGGAGCGGTCGTGGACACCGGAGGCGCCGTGCTGGCCCGCCACGACGGGGTGCATGGATTCACCATCGGCCAACGCAAAGGGCTGGGCATTCCCGGGCCGGGTCCGGACGGTCAGCCGCGCTACGTCACCGCGATCGACGCCGAGTCCGGCACGGTGCGCGTTGGCGGCGCCGACGATCTGGACGTGTGGTCGCTGACCGGGGTGCGGCCGGTGTTCACCTCCGGCTCAGAGTTTGACGGACTGCTCGAGTGCGAAGTTCAGGTCCGCGCGCACGGCGGAATGGCCGCCGGGATCGCCGGAGTCGCCGACGGGCTGCTTCACGTGGCCCTTCGCGCCCCGCTGCGCGGAGTGGCGCCGGGCCAGACCATGGTGGTCTACCGCCCAGACCCCGCGGGCGACGAAGTGGTGGCCAGCGCGACGATCCGATGAGCGGGGCGGCTATTTGTCCACTGGCTTGCTGGCAAGACTCTGCGACACCGCGACCAGTGGGCCCATGTCCACCTTGATCATGCCGCGGAACGGGACGTCCAAGGTGAACACCAGGGCCAGGGCGATCGCCGACACCATCGCCCAGCCGTACATCAGATAGGGCCGGCTGACCTCGGCGGCGGCCGCGCCCATGGCCACCGCCAGCAGCGCGCCCGATGCGATGAGCAGTCCGGTCATCAGTGGCGGCAGTGACCGTTGCGCGACCGCCGACACCTTGGCCTGCGCTGCGGTCAACGCCGAGGCGGCCAGGGTCATGCTGGTGGCCTCCTGCGTGGTGGTGCCCTTGGAGTAGGCCACGCTGTGCACGCTGTGCTGCAAGGTGTCGAACGCCTGCGCCGACGGCAGCGACAAAACCTCGCCGCGGGCCAGGAACTCGACGTCGCCGTCTGCTGCGGTCGCCAGGTAGCGGTTGAGGTTGCCGATGACTTGCGCCATCCCGGCCGTGTTGGAGATCGACTTGGTTGCCCATGCGAGTTGCTGGGCGGAGGTCGCCTGCGAGTCGACGGCCTCCTGGCCCGCATTCAGCGCCGACCACGTCATGGTCGCTGCGAACCCGATGAGGAAGGCGAACGTCGCACCGATCGGACCCAGCGTCTTCGAGGAGTAATCGGTGATTTCGGCCCGGCGCTCATGAGACTGGACTTGGCGTACCGCGTATCTCGACACCAGGCTCAGTGTGGCGAAGAAGACGAACCAGGCGAGTATGAGCAGCCACCATGGCGAGCTTTGCAGGACCGACATGCGGTCCACCGTAGGTCCCCGCGCTAGGTTCTGTCAGTGAGCGTGTTCGCAAGTGGCACCGGTATCGGTTCCTGGCCGGGCATCAGCCCCCGCACGGCAGCAGAGGTCATTGTCGGCGAACTGCTTCAGTTGCCCTACGTGGCTGAACTGCCGGCCCGGGGGATCGGAGCGGACATGATCGGCCGCGCCGGCGCACTGCTGGTCGACATCGCGGTGGATGTGGTGCCGCGCGGATACCGGATCGCGGCGCGGCCCGGGTCGGTCACCCGGCGGGCGACCAGCATGCTGAGCGAAGACCTCGACGCGCTGGAGGAGGCCTGGGAGAAGACCGGGGGAGCGCGGCCCGGCCGTGCCGCGAAAATTCAGGCCCCCGGGCCGATCACCTTGGCCGCCCAGTTGGAATTGGCCAACGGCCACCGCGCGATCACCGACTCAGGTGCGGTGCGCGACCTGGCCGAGTCGCTGGCCGAGGGAATGGCCGTACAGCGCGCCGATCTCGAACGCCGGCTCGCCGCCCCGGTGGCCGTGCAGTTCGATGAGCCGCTGCTGTCGGCCGCGCTGGCCGGCCGGCTGACCGGCGTCACCGCGCTGAGCCCGGTGCACCCGGTCGACGAGACGGTGGCGATCGGTCTGCTCGATCACTGTGTCGCACGATTAGGCGGCGAGATTCTGCTGCACAGCTGTACAGCGGAACTGCCGTGGAAGGTTCTGCAGCGCAGCATGATCCAGGCGATTTCGGTCGACGTATCGGCGCTGGGCGCCGAGGACCTCGACGGTCTGGGACAGTTCGTCGACTCCGGCCGCAGCGTGGTGCTGGGACTCCTTCCTGTCACCGCCGGAGATCAGCGACCCTCGGTGGAGGAACTCGCCGGGTCGGCGGCGGCTCTCACCGACCGACTCGGCTTTCCACGGTCGGTGCTGGGGGAGCGCATCGGCATCAGCCCGGCATGCGGGCTGGCCGGCGCCACCGAGGCCTGGGCCCGGCAGGCGACCGGACTGACCCAGCGCGCCGCCACGGCGATCGCCGAGGACGCCGACGCCGTCTAGCGGACCGGCCCTATGCCTCGGCTAGCCTGCCTAGGTGGCCACCGACGGTTCCGACCCCCTCGACGCGGGCGTCCGCCGCCGTTGGCAGGAACTGGCCGACGAGGTGCGCGAACACCAGTTCAGGTACTACATCAAGGACGCGCCGATCGTCTCCGACGCAGACTTCGACTCGCTGTTCAACGAACTCGTCGCACTCGAGCAGCGCTATCCCGAACTGCGGGTGCCCGATTCGCCGACCCAGTTGGTCGGTGGCGCGGGCTTCGCCACCGAGTTCACCGCCGCCGAGCACCTCGAGCGGATGCTGAGTCTCGACGACGTGTTCGACGCCGAGGAACTGACGGCCTGGTCGGTCCGGGTCGAGAACGAGATCGGCCCTGATCCGAACTATCTCTGTGAACTCAAAGTCGACGGGGTCGCGATCGCCCTGGTGTACCGCGACGGCAGGCTGGAGCGCGCCGCCACCCGCGGCGACGGCCGAGTCGGTGAAGACGTCACCCTCAATGCCCGCACCATCGGCGACATACCGGAAAACCTCACGCCCTCAAACGAATTCCCGGTGCCGCCGGTGCTGGAGGTCCGCGGCGAGGTGTTCTTCATGGTCGCCGACTTCGAGAACCTCAACGCCAGCCTGGTGGAGGACGGCAAACCGCCGTTCGCCAACCCGCGTAACAGCGCGGCCGGGTCGCTGCGGCAGAAGAACCCGGCCGTCACCGCACGCCGGCCGCTGCGGATGATCTGCCACGGCTTGGGCTACGCCGAAGGCTTCCGGCCCACCTCGCTGCACGACGCCTTCGCCGCACTCAAGGCCTGGGGACTTCCGGTCTCCGACCACACCACCCGGGTCGAGGGTCTTCTCGCGGTCCGCGAACGTATCGCCTACTGGGGGGAGCGGCGCCACCAGATCGAGCACGAGATCGACGGCGTGGTGGTCAAACTCGATGACGTCGCCCAGCAGCGCCGCCTCGGCGCCACCTCACGGGCGCCGCGGTGGGCGGTGGCCTACAAATACCCGCCCGAGGAGGCCCAGACCAGACTTCTCGACATCCGGGTCAACGTCGGACGTACCGGCCGGGTCACCCCGTTCGCGTTCATGACCCCGGTACGAGTGGCGGGATCCACCGTCAGCCTGGCCACCCTGCACAACGGCTCGGAGGTCAAACGCAAGGGCGTGCTCATCGGTGACACGGTGATGATCCGCAAGGCCGGCGATGTCATCCCCGAGGTTCTCGGGCCGGTCGTCGATCTGCGGGACGGCACGCAGCGCGAGTTCGTCATGCCCACCCATTGCCCGGAATGCGGCACCCTGCTCGCCCCGGCCAAGGAAGGTGATGTCGACATCCGCTGCCCCAACGCGCGGTCCTGTCCGGCGCAGTTGCGGGAGAGGGTCTTTCACATCGCCGGCCGCGGTGGTCTGGACATCGAGGGTCTGGGTTACGAGGCGGCGACGGCCCTGCTGCAGGCCGGCGTCATCGCCGATGAGGGAGACCTGTTCGCCCTGACCGCCGACGACCTGATGCGCGCCGACTTCTTCCGGACCAACAAAGGAGTGCTGTCCGCCAACGCCAACCGGTTGCTGAAGAATCTCGCTGATGCCAAGGACCGCCCGCTATGGCGGATCCTGGTGGCACTGTCCATCCGCCACGTCGGACCCACCGCCGCGCGCGCGCTGGCCACCGCATTCGGGGACCTTGAGGCCATCATGGCCGCGAGCGAACCGCAACTGGCCGACGTCGAGGGCGTCGGCCCCACCATCGCTGCGGCGCTGCGCGAGTGGTTCGAGGTGGACTGGCATCGGGCCATCGTGCAGAAGTGGCGTGCCGCCGGGGTGCGGATGGCCGACGAACGGGACAGCGGCATCGAACCCACCCTTGCCGGCCTGACCATCGTGGTGACCGGCTCGTTAGCCGGGTTCTCCCGGGACGAGGCAAGGGAGGCCATCATCGCCCGCGGCGGCAAGGCCGCCGGATCGGTCTCCAAGAAGACCTCGTTCGTCGTCGCCGGCGACGCACCGGGGTCCAAGTACGACAAGGCCGTCGAACTCGGGGTGCCGATCCTCGACGAGGACGGCTTCCGCGCGCTGCTGGAGAACGGGCCGGCGACCTAACGCAGCCCGGCGACCTGATGCAGCCCGG
>DAIPYT010000136.1:5073-8063 GCA_036782595.1 Mycobacterium sp.
CTGCTGGAGAACGGGCCGGCGACCTAACGCAGCCCGGCGACCTGATGCAGCCCGGCGACCTAATGCAGCCCGGCGACCTAATGCAGCCCGGCGACCTAATGCAGCATCGTGGCGACGATTCCGGCCAGATAGCCCAGCCGGGCCACCTCCGAGGGCCGGAATTGCGGTCCACCCGGGCGTCCCAGCACCACGGCGATGTGCGGGTCGCCCAACGGCGCCGCGGCAAGCGTGGTGTCCATGTCCCGCCACAACTGCGGCACCCAGTCCTCTGTCGCGTCGAGTGCGGTGGCGAGATCGATCGGTAGCCACGGCGTCTCAGGGGCCTGGGTTTCCGGGGCGCCGGAACTTCCGACGATGCGGCGCGGGCCGGCATCGGTGAATTCCACGACGGTGCACCAGCCGACCCGCAGGATTCGCGGCGCCTCGGCGACGAGCACCTTCAACTGAGCGGTACGGTCCCCGGCTGCCGCGACATGATCGATCAGTTCCAGCTCGCGGTGGGCGTCCAACAGCCCGGTATGGGGCCGGATGGACTCCACCCGAACCCCGTTGAGTCCCTCGGCGGCGGTGATCAGCGCGTCGGGCATGGACCCGGTCGGAAGGTCGACCACTAAGTCGTCGACCGCGTATCCCGGGCCGCGTTCCACAACGTCGAGCGAGAGGATGTCCGCGCCCGCCGAACCGAGCGCCACGGCCAGCGCTCCGAGGCTGCCCGGTCGGTCCTCGAGCTGCACCCGCAGGAGATAGGAACGCACGGCAACACCCTCCCACATCCGCCCAGACTGCTCTTGCTGACGGGTTGGGCCCATCTGCGGGGCGCTAGGCTGGGCACCCGTGTCCACAATCTCCCGGGAAGATGTCGCCAAGTTGGCCAAACTGGCCCGCCTGGCGCTGACCGATGACGAAATCGACAGCTTCGCCGGCCAACTCGACGCCATCCTCGGCTACGTCGGCCAGATTCAGGCCATCGACACCAGCGGGGTCACGCCGACCGGCAATCCACTCAAGAGTGAGAACGTCACCCGATCTGATGTCGTGCAGGGCAGCCTGTCCCAGCAGCAGGCGCTGGCCGAGGCGCCCGCCGCCGATGAGGGCCGATTCGCCGTCCCGCAGATCCTGGGGGAGGAGGCGTGAGCCCGGAATCGAACGCCGACATCATCCGCCTGGACGCCGCCACCATGGGCGCGGCCATCGCTGCCGGCGAATTGTCCTCGGTGCAGGCCACCCAGGCCTGCCTGGACCGGATCGCGGCGACCGATGAGCGCTACCACGCGTTTTTGCATGTCGCCGGTGAGCAGGCGCTGGCCGCCGCCGCGCGGGTGGATACCGCGGTGGCCGCCGGCGACGACCTGCCGTCCCCGCTGGCCGGGGTGCCACTGGCGCTGAAAGACGTCTTCACCTCCACCGATATGCCGACCACCTGCGGGTCGAAAATCCTCGAGGGCTGGATGTCGCCCTACGACGCCACCGTGACCGCCCGCATCCGCGAGGCCGGCATCCCGATCCTGGGCAAGACCAACATGGACGAGTTCGCGATGGGCTCCTCCACGGAGAACTCCGCCTATGGGCCCACCCGGAACCCGTGGGACACCGAACGGGTGCCCGGCGGTTCCGGCGGCGGCAGCGCCGCCGCTCTGGCGGCCTTCCAAGCCCCACTGGCCATCGGCTCGGACACCGGCGGCTCGATCCGCCAGCCGGCCGCGCTGACCGCCACTGTCGGGGTCAAGCCGACCTACGGCACCGTCTCCCGATACGGCCTGGTGGCCTGCGCCTCATCGTTGGATCAGGGCGGCCCGTGCGCACGCACCGTGCTCGACACCGCGCTGCTGCATGCCGTCATCGCCGGCCACGACCCGCGCGATTCCACCTCCCTGGAGACCCCGATCCCCGACGTCGTCGGTGCGGCGCTGGGCGGAGCCAGCGGCGATCTCGCCGGGGTGCGGATAGGTGTGGTCAAGCAGTTGCGCAGCGGGGAGGGCTACCAGGCCGGGGTCCTCGCCTCGTTCAATGATGCCGTCGAGCAGCTATCCGCACTGGGTGCCGACATCCGAGAGGTGGACTGCCCCAACCTCGATCACTCGCTGTCGGCCTACTACCTGATCCTGCCCTCGGAGGTATCGAGCAACCTGGCGCGTTTCGACGCGATGCGGTACGGGCTGCGGGTCGGCGACGACGGAAACCACAGCGCCGAGGAGGTCATGGCGCTGACCCGCGCTGCCGGATTCGGGCCGGAAGTCAAGCGACGCATCATGATCGGGACCTACGCGCTGTCTGCGGGGTACTACGACGCCTACTACAACCAGGCCCAGAAAGTCCGCACGCTGATCGCCGGCGATCTTGAGCGGGCCTATACCGAGGTCGATGTTCTGATCTCCCCGGCCACGCCGACAACCGCCTTCCGGCTCGGCGAGAAGGTGGACGACCCACTGGCGATGTACCTGTTCGACCTGTGCACGCTGCCGTTGAACCTGGCCGGCCATTGCGGAATGTCGGTGCCGTCGGGTCTGTCACCGGAAGACAACCTGCCGGTCGGCTTGCAGATCATGGCGCCGGCCCTTGCCGATGACAGGCTTTACCGGGTGGGTGCGGCCTACGAGGCGGCCCGGGGCGCTCTTCCGAGTGCGATCTAAGCACTCCGTCACACCGGCCCAGACGGTTAGATAGAGCCATGCGAATCGGAGTTCTCACCGGCGGCGGCGATTGTCCGGGCCTCAACGCCGTCATCCGCGCGGTGGTCAGCACCTGCGACACCCGCTACGGCTCCTCGGTGGTCGGGTTCCTCGACGGCTGGAACGGACTGCTGGAGAACCGTCGCGTCCAACTCGTCAACGACGACCGCAACGCCCGTCTGCTGGCCAAGGGCGGCACCATGCTGGGAACCGCGCGCACCAACCCGGAGCGGCTGCGCGCCGGCATCGACGAGATCAAGCAGACCTTGGAGGACAACGGGATCGACGTGCTGATCCCGATCGGCGGCGAGGGCACGCTGA
>DAIPYT010000137.1:0-2848 GCA_036782595.1 Mycobacterium sp.
GCCTTTGACCACGAAGGACATCGCTGACGGGACCTCGCCACCGCGCTGCATCACCTCGTCAGCGCCGTATCGCACGACGGTGACTTTCGGCAGCAGTGTTTCCAATTCGGAACTGCTGGCACGCAGGACCGGAGCGATCTTGCGCAGCGCATCAATCTTCCGTTTCGGGGTGGAGAAGTCGTCCTCGAGACCGTCGAGTCGCAGCTCGGCCCGGCGGGCGGCGTACCAGAGCCAGCGCTGGAACGTCGAGCGTGCTGCTACGTCATCGGCGGGGGAGCGCACCGGGATGGTGACGGTGTACTGCGTGCTGGAATCGGCGTTGACGGTGGGCTGGCCGTCCGGGTGCAGATGCGGCAGACCAGCTGCCACCTCGGCGAGTAGAGCGCAGACCTCGTCGGGCGCGTCAGTACCGGAGAACTTCGTCGTGACGTTGATCGTGTGGCCGCCGGCCGGCCTGCTCAGGTTGGCGAACGCCTGCCCGGCCAGTACCGAGTTGGGAATGATCTCCAGTCCACTGCCGGTGTTGATGTGGGTGGCGCGCCAGTTGACTTCGACGACCCGGCCGGTCGCCGAGGACGTCTGTACCCAGTCGCCAATCTGGAACGGTTGCTCGAAGAGCAGCAACAGACCGGAGATGATCTGGCCCACCGAGTTCTGCAGTGTCAGGCCGAGCACGATCGAGCTGATGCCCAGGGCGGTGAACAGGCCACCGACGTTGGCGCCCCACACGTAGGCGAAGATCATCGCCACGCCCACCGCGATGATCGCGAACCTTGCCACGTCGACGAAGATCGTCGGCATCCGGCGACGCCAGCTGTCCGCGGGTGCACGGTCGAAGACCGTCCCGCTGACCCCAGACAGCACCATGATCAGAATGAGGACGCCGAGAACCGTGGACAGGATCCGAACCGGTGTGGCCTCCACCGAGATACTGGTGGTCTGCGTCAGCAGCAGCAGCAGCGCCCCCAGCGGCACGATGAAGGTGCGCAGCAGTCCGACCGGCCGGGCCAGGAAACTACCCCGGCGGGACAGCGCATGCGAAACCTCGGTGAGCAACACCAATACGGCGGGTAGACCCGCCGCGATGATGACCGACCAGTAGAACCACGGCGCGGTCAAGAAACTCATCGGAGATCCTTCACGACAGGTCCTCCGACAGCCGCCAGGCAGGCTCCTCGCGGTCACCGACGTTGACGGTGCCGGCCGGTGCGTATTGCACGGTATCGCGCGTTGCCTGGTAGACGTCCTCGCTGACGTAGATGCCGGGCTCTTCAAGTCCACGTCGCATTCTGGATGCCAGATGGACTGCGCCGCCCCACAGGTCGTACACCAGGCCCGCGCGGCCAACCAGACCGCTGGTGACCGCTCCGGTGTCGATGCCGGAGCGGATTCTGATGTTGCTACCCATCTCGCTGTTGAAGCGGTTGACGATTCGTTGCATCTCCAGGGCGAAGTCAACGGTGCGATGAACATTGTCCAGCCGGGCAACGGTCAGGCCACAACTGGCCAGATAACCGTTATGAGTATTGCGGACCCGCTCGACGCCACTGCTCTCGGCGGCGGCGTCGAATTGGCGCATCAGCTTGTTGATCGCCCTCAGCGATTCGTCGGCATCGAGATCTGCGGACAAATCGTCTATGCCGAGCAGATCGGCATAGATGACGGTTACGTCCCGATGGTCCTGAGCGATGTTCTGCTCGCCCTCGCGGTAGCGTTCCACGACCGACTCGGGCATCAGTGACATCAGTAACTTGTCGTTCTCGGCGCGTTGCTCGGTGAGCAGTTGATGCTTCATGGCGAGGGTCCGGCTCATTTCGTTGAACGCCGCGCTGAGATCGCCGAACTCGTCCTTGGAGTCGACTGGAAGCTGGACGTTGTAATTGCCGGTGCTGATCTGCTCGGCTCCGTCCTCGAGGCGTCTTATGGGGCGGACGAACAATCTGGACCAGATCATGGCGGCCAGGCAGGCCAGGAAGATGATCAGCGCCGTTGACCGGATCAGTCTGTGCGCGAAATTGCGCTCCGGCGCGAAGGCCTCATCGGAATCAACTTTCGCGACGATCACCCAGTCCAACCCTGGGAGGTTGAGCGGGGCGTAGGCCGTCAGTGCCCGGCGGCCGAGATAGTCGGTGGCGATCAGCGTCCCGGTTTCTCCCCGATGCGCGGCTTCGGTGACCTTGGTGCCGACCGGTTGAATCAGCACGGTGGTGCCCTGCTGGATCGCCCTCTCTACGACTGCGGGCGCGGTTCCCGCCCGGATGGCGTCGGCTTTGTAGGCTTCCGGATCCTGCAGGAACAGTCGGGAGTCGGACCTCATCAGATCGTCCTTGCCGACGACCAACGTCTCTCCGGTGCGGCCCATGCCGGTTTGTTCCCACTGCCGGTTGCCGGTCATCAGATTGCTGACGATGGTGGCCGGATACTCCACCGCCATCACGCCCGTTGCCCGTCCGGTCGGTCCTATCGGAACAAGCATCCAGGCGGTCGGCTGTCCGGATGGGAGGTACTCGGCGAAGTCGGTGGTATCGACGTAATCGATCTCGTTTGATGCCATTGCTTTTCGGAATGCATCGGGCAGGAATCCCTCACCGCGATACGGGCCGGTGAGCACGTTGGTGCCAAGTTCGACACCCTTGTTCACGCTGAACACCACGTTGCCCTCGGAGTTGATCAGCAGTGCGTCCCGGAACCCCATCCGTTTGACGATCTCGCCGAAGTACCCGCTGTAGCGGGCGTTGGCTCCGGACCAGATGCCGCCGTCACGTGGGTCACCTCCACCGGTGGTCGGCACGGTATAGCGGGTCTGCAGATAGCGCGCCGCGGGCGCGATCGGGAGCAGCGCGTTGAC
>DAIPYT010000137.1:2948-7989 GCA_036782595.1 Mycobacterium sp.
CATCAGCTTGGACTGGATGCTGACACGTTCCAGCAGACCGCGTTTGGCGCGACGCCGCCCCAGCCGCTCGGCCAGGGCCGATCGGGATTCGGCCGATACCCCGTCGGGGGCATGATCGGGCGGTGCCGACATCGAGTTCCTTCCCTCTGCCAGCCACGATGGCGTTGACTTCGACCAGCCGAGGGTAGCCTGTCGGAGGTGGTCGACCCCGATAACCTGCAGCGTTTCGTGGGAGCTCAGTCGTCTTTCCCCAGTTGAGGGCGCTCGGGCGCTGCGAGGCCAGGAGTGCGCGGCTCTGCTGCGCGCCCGACCAGCGCACTCTGACGATGCTCAGCGAGGGCTGAGGATCAGCCAGCCGCGGGGTGCGATCTCGGTGTGGCCCACGACTTCCTGCGGGGGTGCGCCGGCACCGGCGAGTACCTCCGCCGGTCGGCCGGTCAATTCCGCCACCGGCAGCGGCGCCGATGTGTCGTCGAGGTTGAGCGCGACGATCAATGCGTCGTCGCCGTGTCGGGTCTCAAAGACGTAGCAGCGGTTGTCCAGGCGCAGCGCCGAGGTGCGCGCACCGTGGAGCCACGGGTGCCGGCGGCGCAGTCCGATGAGATAGCGATGCAGGTTGAGGATGTCGCCGGCGTCGCCACCGATTTCGGTTGGGGGCGTTGTGAACTCGGGCCGCACGGCGTCGTCGCCGCCTGCGCGGTCCTCCTTGATGCCGCGGTAACCCAGTTCATCGCCGGCGTAGATCGAGGGCACCCCGCCGATGGTGAACAGCAGTACCAGCGCGTGCCCGAGGTGTTCGGGTCGCTCCAGCTTGCTGGCGATCCGGGTGACGTCGTGGTTGCCGACGAAGGTCAATGGGGAGAAGGTGTCCTGAAAGGCGTTGTGGCGCTGCAGGGCCCAGTCCAGTTCGTGGAAGTTACCGTCGTTGAGGCTGCTCCAGACGGCCTTCCACAACTCGTACTGGGTCACTGAGTCGACGGTGGAGGCCTCGACGAAGGCGGAGTAGTCACCGTGGATCACCTCGGCGACGAACCAGGCGTCCGGGTACTCGGCCCGAACCTGGGTAAGTACCTGCTTCCAGAACGACTCCGGTACCGCGTAGGCGGCGTCCAGTCGCCAGCCGTCGGCGCCACGGCCCAGCCAGTGCTTCATCACGTCGGCGGTGTAGTCAACAACCGCCGGGTTGCGGTGGTTGAGCGTGATCAGGTTGCCGTGGCCTTCGAAGGTGTGGAAGCGGCCGGGCCGGCCCAGGAACCAGTCCTGGTGCGGGAAGTCGGAGTCGGCATGATTGAACACCCCGTCGAGCAGAACACGCAAACCGCGCCGGTGCGCTTCGTCGATCAGTCGGTCGAAATCGTCGTCGTCGCCAAGGCGCGGGTCTATCCGAAAGTGGTCGGTGGTGTCGTAGCCGTGAGTACGGGAGGCGAAGATCGGGCCCAGTGCGATACCGGAGGCACCCAGCGCGATGGCCCAGTCCAGCCAATCGATCAACCGGCCAAGCCGGTGTTCGGCCGGGGTCGGCGGCTCGGCGGCGGGGAAAGCGCCGACGAATCCCAGGGGGTAGACGTGCCACCAGATCGCGTGGCTCACCCAGTCCGGCATCAGGTCAGGTTAGATGCAGAGGTGGTTGAGTTCACCGCGGAGGACTGGTCAGCCGAGGATGTCGCCCGGCTGCGCGGTATCTATGCGCCGCTCGCCCAGTCGGTGCGCGAGTTGGTCGACGCCACAATCCGTACCGAGGCTGACGCCGAAACGGTCTCGGCGGTCAAGCAGGAGATCGACGCCGCGGTCGCCCGGCTGCGGGAGCGGCAGATCGACGGCGCCTTCGGTGTTCGGGTCACCCGCGACGGCCGGGGCATCAGTTGGGGCAACGCCGTGATCGGGCTGCGTAACGCCCTGGCCCCACCGGTGGTGACCCACCGCGACGAGTCGGGCCGGATCTGGGCGGAATTCGACCTCGGTGCGGCCTATGAGGGCCCGCCCGGGCATGTGCATGGCGGGGTGTCGGCCCTGATCCTGGACCACGTGCTAGGCGAGGCCGCCAGCCCCGACCAGAAGCCGCGTTTCACCGGCAGCATCACGGTGCGCTATCTGCGTGCCACCCCGCTGGGGCCGCTGCGCACCGAAGCCATCCGCACCCGCACCGAAGGTGTCAAGACGTACTGCACCGGCACCATCGCCGATGCCGAGGGGATCACGGTGGAAGCCGAGGGCGTGTTCATCACGCCAAGATGGCTGCGGGAATCGGCCGGCGACTGACTTACTGCTTGCCCATGGCGACGTTGAGTCGGTCCTCCGGCTTGATCAGGTGGTCCTGGCTGTCCTCGCCTATGTCGATCCGCACCCAGTCGATCGTCCCGGTGAACTCGTTGCCGCTCGGTCCGTAGTCCGGGGAGGCCGGCGATCCGGTGTCCCGGCCGACATCGCAGGCCTCGTCGGCGGAGAACGCCATCGGAATGGTGATATCGACCCGCCCGCTGCCCACCGGCGTGCCGTCGTAGTAGAGCGTGACGGTCCCGCCCTTGGCCAGGCCGTCGCCGTCATAGGCGAATTCCATGCGCACCTGGTGCTTACCGGCCGGCACCGGTTCGTCCGCGGTGACGAAGAAGTGCTGAATGCCGAAGAAGTTGTAGCAGTACTTCAGGCGGCCCTCATGCACGTACAGCGACCAGCCGCCGACCTGGCCGCCCTGGGTCGTGATCACCCCGTTCGCCCCTCCGCCGGGGACCACGATGTCGGCGGTCACCTGGTGGGACTTGTTCTTGATATTGATCATCGCGCCTTCGGCCACCCGCATGCCGGGGAAGAGCAGCTGGCTGTTGCCGCGTATGAGCTGCGGACGTCCGGCGATGTCGGGATTGATCCGTTCGAAGCTGCGGTCGTCAAGGGGAACGACGTTGTACTTGACCGCCTCGATCAGCCAAAGCCTCTGCAGCTCAGCGAGTTTCTCCGGCTGCTCGGCGGCCAGATTGTGGGACTGGGTCCAGTCGTCGGGCCCATAGAGCTCCCACACGTCAAGGTCGAACGACGGGGGCTGGTCGACCAGCCAGGGCGTGCGGTGCTTGGTGCAGGCCGTCCAGCCGTTGTAATAGACGCCACGGTTGCCCATGATCTCGAAGTACTGCACCAGATGTGTTTCCGGCGCCGTCGCTTCCCGCAGGGTTGGCAGCATGCTGACGCCCTCTAATGGGGCCTGCTGAATCCCCTTGACGTACAACGGTGCCGGGATGCCGGCGGCTTCGAGAACAGTGGGGGCGACGTCGATCACGTGGTGGAACTGATTGCGGACGGTTCCCTTGTCGGAAAGGCCCTTCGGCCAGTGCACGATGGTGCCGTTGCGGGTGCCGCCCCAGTGCGAGGCGATCTGTTTGGTCCACTGGTATGGAGTGCACAGCGCGTGCGCCCAGCCCACCGCGTAGTGGTTATAGGCATCCGGAGTGCCGAAGTCGTCGATCTTGGCCAGCAGGAACTCGGTGGTCTCGATCCCGCCCATTCCGTTGAGCGTGCACATCTCGTTGAAACAGCCGTTGGGAGTGCCCTCGGCCGAGGCGCCGTTGTCGCCGATGATGTAGTAGATCAGGGTGTTGTCGAGCACGCCCAGGTCGGCGATGGCCTCAACCACCCGGCCGACCTCGTGGTCGGTCTGCTCCAGGAAACCGGCATAGATCTCCATCTGCCGTGACAGCACCGGCTTGAGTTCGGCGGCCATGTCGTCCCAGGCGGGGATCACCGCGGGCCGTGGCGTGATCTCGGCATCCTGCGGAATGACACCCAGTTGCTTCTGGCGGTCGAAGATCCTCTCCCGCAATACATCCCAGCCCTCGTCGAACTTGCCGCGGTACTTGTCCGACCATTCCCTGGGGACATGGTGGGGCGCGTGGGTGGCGCCCGGGGCGAAGTACATGAAGAACGGCTTGTCGGGGGCCAGCGCCTTCTGCTGGCGCACCCAGGTGATCGCATGGTCGGCGAGGTCAGCGGTGAGTGTGTAGCCCTCAGCGGGGGTGCGCGGCGGTTCGACGGGGGTGGTGCCCTCGTAGAGGCCCGGGTAGTACTGGTTGGCCTCGCCGCCGACGAACCCGTAGAAGTATTCGAATCCGGACCCGGTGGGCCACTGGTGGAAGGGGCCGACCGGAGAAACCTCCCAGAGTGGCACTTCGTGGCATTTGCCGAACTGTGCGGTGGAGTAGCCGTTGAGGCAGAGGGTCTCGGCGATCGGCGCCTTGTTCAACGGCCGGATGCTGTTGTTGCCGGGTGCGGAGGTGGCCATCTCGGTGATGGCGCCCATTCCGACCGAGTGGTGGTTGCGTCCGGTCAGCAGGGCCTGGCGGGTCGGGGAGCACAGGGCGGTGGTGTGGAAGCGGTTGAGCTTCATGCCTTCTGCGGCCAGCCGATCGGCGACCGGGGTGTCGCAGGGGCCACCGAACGCCGTGGAGGCGGCAAAACCCACGTCGTCGAGCAGCACGATCAGCACGTTCGGCGCGCCCGCCGGCGGCCGCAGCGTGGTGATCGGCGGATACTTGGTGTCCGGGTCGCGGGCGTCATAGGTCGTTACGCCGACGTGCTGCGGATCGGGGATCGGCAGGATATCCCGGCGTACGGACGATGGGTCTTGATTAGCCATGCGCCTGAGGGTAGTGCCGCCGGTTAGGTTGGCACGATGGAGAAAGTGATCGTCACACTGCGGTCGGCTCAATCCGACGACGCGTGGGTGTCGGGTCTGTGTGGCCCGGTCGCCAGCAGACTGCTCGCCCTTGGTCTGCCCGGTGTCACTGTCAACGCCCGCGACGCGCAAGTGCGCGATTCGCTGATGAAGCTCACCACGATGGATCCGCCGGTGCAGGCAATCGTGAGCCTGTGGACCGACCAGCACTACGGTCAGCAGTTACGGGCCGCCCTGGACGTGCTGGCGCCGTGTGCTGATCAACTGGCCGCCTACCTGGTGACCGAATCGGTTCCGCTGCGACCGCCCGCGTGCCCGCCGGGTACGCGGTCACCGGGTCTGGCCAACATCGCTCTGCTGCGCCGGCCGGAGGAGATGGAC
>DAIPYT010000138.1:0-7964 GCA_036782595.1 Mycobacterium sp.
GTTGTCGGCACCATTGCCGGTGGGAGCAGCGAGATCCAGCGCGACATCATTGCCAAGACATTGGGTTTGTAGGCCGACTACCCCCGAAGGGGGTTGTGCATCAGCCGTGGGCGCGCGACTTTGATCTCGAACCCGCTCCCAGGGAGTCGTGACGGCGATAGGTCCGGTCGCCTCGATTCTGTCGCATGGCAAGTGCGGCAGAGTATTCGATACTGCGCCTGCCGACGGACTCCCACAGCCGGTCCAGTCCGGGCACGATGCGCATCGGGTATCGCAGCGCGAAGTTGGTGGCGGCGAAGCCTGCCACCAGCGCCTGAGCCGCCTTGTTGTTCGGCAGTTCCAGGGCATCGGCGTTTGTTTGTCCAAGAATCAATCTGCTATAGGCGCAGAGGAATTCGGTGGTGACTGCCCGGGCGACGTGGGCGGCCGGGTGGCGACTGTTACCCATTGCCAGCGGACCCAGAGCCGACTGAAGAGCCTTGCCGAGGCGGGTGGAGTCCTGGTCGGGCCGGAACTCGTAGTCGGCCTGCAGCCACAGCAGCCGCCAGGTGTCGGCTTCGTCGGCCGGCAGCAACTCGGCGTCCACGCCGAGCAGGAAGCCGACGTAGCGCCAGAAGTGGTAGAGCGCATCCTTGTCCCGGCCGCTGAACTGCACACCCAATGCCTGGCAGCCGACGACATTCCCCAGCGAGAACAGCATCAAGGTGCCGGCCATCGTGGACTGATTGACCGGCTGGTCCCAATCATCGAAATCCCAGTCCGGCCTGCGCGACATTCCGGCCCGCACCATGGCGTGCATGAGGCGCACCCGCAAGGTGCTGGTGAAGCCCGAGGCGAATCGCTCCAATGCTCCCCGGCCGGTGACGTCCACTGTCCAGGTCAGCGTCTCAGCGAGGCGGCGCGGTGCGATGGCCTCCAAGTCCCCGGTGGCGACAAGGGTCTTGTCCGCCCTCGACGCCAGGTAACCGCCCATGAGGGAGAACATCGACATGGCGGTGAAACTCGGGATCATGCCGATCCGGGCGCAGACTCGTATGGCGTGGTCGATCTTCTTCTGGTCAACCCAGTAGGGCCGGGCGTCCACCGAGGCGAAGAACGCCACCAACTCCGGGGTCGGATCGTCCACCGCGGCGATCCCGTGTTCCAGAGCCGTTTCGAACTGGGCCCGGCCCACGCCGGCGGGCAGGCGTCGGAACGCGGCGACCAGCTCGTCGGCCAGCGGATCGCCCATCTGGGTGAACCGCTGATAGCGCTCGCGCTGTTCGGCGGAGGGCCGGATGTCTCCGGGCGCCAACATCCGCAATCCGATGTTGAACGGAAACTCGCGAAACAGCGGGGGATCCACTAAGTCGACGTCGGTTAGGGCCACCGGTACCTCCGTAAGTGGTGAACTCCAGCACCAGAATATGTGGTGCTAGGCTTCACCAGATCGACTTCCCTGTCAAGAGGACACCCTGTGGTAACCCAGGCGCGCACCTACGGTGGAGCCAGCGCGGAGCAGCGCCTTCAGCGGCGCCGCGCCGCCCTGCTGGATGCCACGCTGGACGTGGTGGCCGAGCGGGGAGTCAAAGGCCTGGGCGTGAAGGCCATCTGTACCGCGGCCGGCCTCAACGACCGGTACTTCTATGAGCAGTTCCGGGATTGCGACGAGGCGTTGACGGCGCTCAATGATCGCCTCATTCTCGAGGTGGGTGCCGCGTTCAACCGCGCCATCGCCGCCACCGAACCGGAAGCGACCGCCCGGATTCGGGCCTGCGTCGTCACGGCCGTCGATTTCTTGACGGTCGACCCCCGTCATGGGCGCTTCCTCATCGAGTCGCAGTCCAGCGAGCAACTGCGTGTCAAGCGTCAAGAACTGGTGACGACCCTGGCCGAGGTGATGATGACGGGCAGGCCGCTGCTCGGCCCCGACGCGCCCTCCGAGGAGGACTCCCGCCTGCTGGCGTTGACGATCATCAGCGGATGCCTTGAATTGAGCGCGATGTGGCTTCGCGGCGACTTGGATACCGAGCGTGACAAGCTGATCGACTTCATGACCGCATTGGCCCTGTCATCGACGAGGCTGTCGGTCCAGACTGTCTGACGGATCTGGCCGCCCTATTCGGTCGGCCTGTTGCCTCACGTCAAGCTGCGCGCGTACGTCGATGGTGTCGCCGTCCACGACCTTGAGGACGACGGCGGTCGCCGCGACCGGATCAGCCCGAGGCTTGCCGACCGGAGTGGTCAGTAGCGTGACAGCGACCGCGAGCGCGACCGGAACTATCCGTAGGATTCGCACGCGATCCCGTCATCGTCGCGGTCCCCGCCGGACCAGTAGGCGTCGTCGCTTTCGGGGATGTCCCATACACCGTCGTCATGTGCTTCGGTGCAGTTGTCGTAGACCGGACCAGCGGAGGCCACCGGTGCCACGCCCAGGCCGATACCGGCGGCCACGACGGCGAGTGCGATCAAGTTTTGATTCATGTTTTCCTCCCGTGGCCAACTATGGCCCCCATCGCCGGATCCCGGCGGGTAACGGAGGTGTTTGATTCCGCGGCCAGGGTTGGCGCCGTCGTGCTCGACGTGGACCACTACGACAAGGTGCCCGACGTGGGCCTTTTAGGTGGCCGGATAGGCTGGTCGCACCGACCCTGCGACCCCGTGAGGTGGCGACATGCCCGCTCCAACTGCCGACGTCTTCGACCGCCTGCTCAAGCTTGTGGCGATCGAGGATCCCGCCGCCCGGCCGACCAAGACCGTGGAGGAGGTGTTCACCGGTCTCCCCATGGCGACCATCCCCGTCGGCACCGCCGAGGATGTGGAGAATGCGTTCGCCAAAGCGCGCGCAGCGCAGGTGGATTGGGCCAAACGCTCGGTCTCCGATCGCATCGCGATCGTGGGTCGCTACCGCGACCTGGTCGTCGAGAACCGCGATTTCCTGATGGACCTCCTGCAGGCCGAGGCGGGCAAGGCCCGGTGGGCGGCTCAGGAGGAAATCATCGACCTGACCGCCAATGCCAACTACTACGCCCGGGTCTCCGAAGACCTATTGAAGACCCGGGGGGTGCAGTCGCTGTTGCCGGCGATCGGCAAGACAACGGTCGGTTACCAGCCCAAGGGCGTGGTCGGGATCATCTCGCCCTGGAACTACCCGATGACGCTGACCGCCTCGGATGCGGTTCCGGCCCTCATCGCCGGAAACGCGGTCGTGCTCAAACCAGACAGCCAGACTCCCTATAGCGCGCTGGCCTGCGCCGAGTTGCTCTACAAAGCGGGCCTGCCCCGGGACGTCTACGCGATCGTGCCGGGACCCGGCTCGGTGGTGGGCACGGCGATCCTCGAGAAATGCGACTACCTGATGTTCACCGGTTCTACTGCGACCGGCAGGGAACTCGCCGAGAAGTGCGGCCGCCGGCTGATCGGGTTCTCGGCTGAACTGGGCGGGAAGAACCCGATGATCGTGATGCGGGGTGCCAATCTGGACAAGGTTGCCTCCGCCGCCACCCGGGCCTGCTTCTCCAATGCCGGACAGCTGTGCATCTCGATCGAACGGATTTACGTCGACAAGAGCATTGCCGAGGAGTTCACCCGTAAGTTCGGCGAGGCCGTACGGAAGATGAAACTCGGCGCGGAATACGACTTCTCTGCCGATATGGGAAGCCTGATCTCGGAAGGTCAGGTGAAGAACACCTCCGACCACGTCGAGGACGCGAAAGCCAAGGGCGCCACAGTGATCGCCGGGGGCAATGCCCGCCCCGACATCGGGCCGTTGTTCTACGAGCCCACCGTTCTGACCGGCGTGACCGAGCAGATGGAATGCGCACGCGACGAGACGTTCGGACCGCTGGTCGCGATTTACCCGGTGGCCAGTGTCGAGGAGGCGATTACCAAGGCCAACGACACCGAGTACGGACTCAACGCCAGCGTCTGGGCGGGTTCAGATGCAGAGGGGGAGCGGATCGCCGCACAGTTGCACTCCGGGACGGTGAACGTCAACGAGGGCTACGCGTTCGCCTGGGGCAGTCTCAGCGCCCCCATGGGCGGTATGGGTATTTCCGGGGTCGGACGTCGGCACGGGCCCGAGGGGCTTCTCAAATACACTGAGGCACAGACGATTGCGACAGCGCGGGTGCTCAACCTCGACCCGCCGTTCGGCATGTCCTCGGAACTCTGGCAGAAGTCGCTGTTCCCGATGGTTCGAACCGTGATGAAGCTCCCGGGACGCAATTAACCCGCGCACGGCAACGGCCCCGCACCGATGAGCTGGCAGGTTATCCAGCCCTATCTGGTGGCATGCGCAATCGGGTTGCTGCTCGGCTTCGAACGCGAACGGAGCCACAACCGCACGCTTGCGGCCGGTTCCCGGTCCTTCGCGCTGCTCGCACTGCTCGGCGCGGTTGCGGCTACCTTCGGGCCGTGGGCGGTGATCGCCGGACTTGTCGGGATCGCCGCACTGATGGTGCTGGCGTACTTCCGCACCAGTGATGAGGACCCCGGCACCACCACCGAGATCGCGGCGCTGGTGACCTACCTCCTCGGTAGCCTGGCCTACACCCGCCCTGCCGTCGCCGTTGCGCTCGCCGTGGTCGTCGTCGGCCTGCTGGTGTCCAAGAACCGCATCCACCGCTTCGCCCGTGACATCGTCACCGAAGTCGAAATGGATGACGCCATCAAGTTTTTCGTGGTGGCCTTCGTTGTCCTTCCCATTTTGCCCGATCGGGCGCTTGGTCCCTACGGCGTGCTCAATCCAGCCAAGGTGTGGCTTCTGGTGGTTCTGCTGACCGGCATCGGCTGGCTGGGCTACCTGGGGGTGCGCGCACTGGGCGCCGAGCGGGGACTTCTGGTCACCGGGCTGGCGGGCGGCTTCGTATCGGCCAGCGCCACTACTGCCTCGATGGGTCGGCTCAGTCGCACCGCAGGAGTACGGGCCCCGCTGGCCAGTGCGCTCGCCGCCAGCCTGGCCACTTTCGTGCAGTTGTTGATCGTGATCGGCTATGTCGACCCGCAGGTCTTTCGGCGACTCTGGCCCCCGGTGGTCGCCGCAGCACTGGTGCTTGCCGGTGTGGCCGGCTACGTCTACCGGGGCGCCGTCCGCGACGACCGGGCAGTGCCCACGGCCGCCGGGATGGCTGAGACCGCCGCCACCCCCGCGACCCGTCCTTTCGCCTTGCGGCCCGCGCTGATCCTGACCGCGGTTCTGGTCTGCGCCCTGTTGCTCGGACGGTGGGGCGCCGACGTCCTCGGGCCGCGGGGGGCCGTGTTGGCCGCGTTCGGTGCCGGACTCGCCGATGCGCACGCGGGATCGGTCGCCGCAGCGACCCTTGCGGCCGAGGGCGACATCACCGTGAACACCGCATTGGGTGCCGTCGCCGCCGCGCTGGGCTCCAATCTTCTGGTCAAGATCGCGTTGGCTTTCAGCGCCGGCGGCCGTCGGTTCGGGCTCAGTTTCGTGGCGGGGATGGCCGCGCCCACGCTGGTCTTTGCGGCTGCATTGACCGCTGTCATCACCTCTTAACGGCTCACCCACCCCCGAAGTTGCCTCGCCGTCAGCGATAACCTATGGTTCTCAGGTTCCTCTAAGTTTTTTCTAGCCATACACACAGGGGGTTTGCCACATGGCCCACACTCGGCCGTTCCTGATCACCGGCGTCGCGCTTGCTAGTGCTGCCGCCATTGCCGTCGTCCCGAGCGTCGTGACCGTCGGTGCGCCGACGCCGACCGCCTTGTCGACGGCCTCTTACGAGTTGACCGCGCTGACCGACGTCACCATCGAGGGCATCACCGGCGCCCTGCTCGACGGTTGGGGCGGCTTCATCGGTCCCGACGACGTTTTCTACCCCGACACCTTCAACAACGATGTGAAGTTGACCGGCGTCAACGGTGTTGCTTACTACCTCGCCGATCAGGCGCTGGACGGGATCGCTCCCTACAACCTGGAGAACTACTTCTTCGAGGTCGGCAGCCAGGACCCATCCAATGCTGTCCTGACCGGCCTCGGTGCGGTGGCCTATGTAGGAGTCGGATCGGCCTTCGGTGTCGATTCGGTGCCTGCCCAGTTGGTGAAAGCGATCACCACCGGTTCCTTCGACCTGAGTTCCATCAACATCGGCAACATCCTCGGAAACATCGACCTTGCCAACCTTGCCCCGGCGGTACTGGCGCTCACTGCGGGTATCCCGGTCATCGGCCCGGTCGCAAGCGTCTACCTCACCGGAATGGCGCCGGGCGATGCGACGGTCTATGGCACCGGCCTGGCCGGCGTCGCCGCCTACGCGGGGACCGCGCTGCCCGGAATCTCGAACCTGCTGAACGCTATCGGCGGTGGCGGTGTCGATAAGGGCGACGACGAGGCCGACGACGAGGCCGACGACGAAACCGAGAACGAGATCGACGACGCCGACGAGATCGACGACGAGACTGACGATGAAGCCAAGTCCGGCAAGTCCGGCAAGTCCGACTGGAAGGCGAAGTCCGCGGCGGCGGTGACGGTGGTGTCCGAGACCGTGGCTGACATCGATGCTCCGTCTGTGGCGCTCAACGAGTCCGCGGATACTGCTCCTGCGGTGAAGGTGCCTCACGTCGGTGAGCAGGAGGCTGGATCTTCTGACATCGCGGCCTCTTCTGACATCGCGGACGCATCGGACATGCCGGCCAAGCCGGTCGCGCCCAAGCGGGGCATCCACCGCGGCGGCAAAGCGGACAAGGGCGATGCGCCTGACCGCACGGCCAAGCGAACCGCTACCCGTCCGTCCCGTAGCAACTAAAAGTTTTAAAACCCCAAGAAAGGCACCACATTATGCAGATTTCCCTTCGCAGCCACCTGGTCGCGGGAGTCGCGGCCGTCGTCGGCGCCGGCGTCGTGACCATCGCCCCTGCCGCCCAGATACCGGCACTGCCGAGCACCGCCGCCGTCGCGCTGGCGGGGTTCGACAATCCGATCGAGGAGATCATCGGAACCGTGGAGTTGGTGCAGAACTACCTCCTCGCCGGCTACTTCAACGGTGCGGACATCCCCACCCCGGGGGCTGGTGAGGCCAACTGGCCCGGCGCCGGCTTCGATCAGACCGGCGGCAATGTGTTGAACTACCTGCTGGCACAGGAGAAGTCGCTCGGTCGCTACACCAATGTCGGTCTGCTTCCGACGATCGTCAACGCCAACGAGCCGATCATCAATCAGATCCAGGTCAACTTGTTGGGCTACCTGAACACCGCCCTCACCGGTGTCACCGGCGCTGCGGACGCGGCTGCCGCCGGAGTGTGGAACTTCCCCGAGGCTGTCATCGACGCCACGAGGTTGGCCTTCAGTGGTCAGGTCCAGGAAGCTCTCGCCGTCCTGGCCGACGCGATCGTCACGCCCATCGTGACGGCGACCAAGGACCTGTTCGGCGCCGTGGGGCAGGTCGCTGCGAGCGTTGTGACCCGTCTGGTCTCGGTGATCAAGGTCATCCCCACCAACCTCACCCTCTTCGGCGGCTGGTTGATCGGCGGCTCTGCCTACCTGGTGGAGGAGGCGGTGGCGATCGGTCGCCAGTGGCTCCAGGATCTCGGCGGCGGAAACATCGAAGCCGCCTGGAACACCGCGGTCAACGGACTGCTCGGCCCGACCGGTCTGCCCGGCTCGGCGTTCAACGTCAGCCTGGGAGCCGGCGTGCAGACCGGTCCGATCCTCAACCCGGAGACTGACATCAAGACCAACTACATCCCCAGCCTGCGCACCGCCATTCAGGCAACTCTGTGGAACACCCAGGAGGCGCTGACGGCGACGCCTGAACCGACGCCTGCGGCGGCGACTCCGGCTCCGGCGGCAGCCGAACTGCCGGCGGCTGCGGAACTGGCGGCGGCTGACGAATCACCTGCGGCTGCAGAATCGCCGGAGGCAGTGCAGGTCGACACCAAGGTGGAGACTGCGGCCGATGCGGAGGTGAGCGCTGACACGGCGTCCGACAACACCACCGCTCCGGCGACCCGTCGTGGTGCCCGCGCCA
>DAIPYT010000139.1:0-7955 GCA_036782595.1 Mycobacterium sp.
ATGCCGCGGTCGTTCACCATCGCGCCGGACGGGTCGATGAAGGTCAACACCGACTACTTCACCTCGGTGGAACTGACCAAGACCGATCCGCAGGTGGTCACCTACACCATCAACCCGAAGGCCACCTGGTCCGATGGGGCGCCGATCACCTGGGAGGACATCGCCTCGCAGATCAACGCGACCAGCGGTAAGGACAAGGCTTTCGCGATCGCCTCGCCGAACGGCTCCGACCGGGTTGCCTCGGTGACCCGCGGGGTCGATGACAAGCAGGCCGTGGTGACCTTCGCACAGCACTACCCGGAGTGGCGCGGCATGTTCGCCGGGAACACCATGCTGCTGCCCAAGAGCATGACGGCCAATCCGGACGTGTTCAACAAGGGTCAGCTCGACAAGCCCGGCCCGTCGGCGGGGCCGTTCGTGGTCTCCTCGGTGGACCGCACCGCCCAGCGAGTGACATTGTCCCGCAACCCGAACTGGTGGGGTACCCCGCCGCTGCTGGACTCCATCACCTTCCTCGCACTCGATGACGCTGCCAGGATTCCGGCGCTGCAGAACAACACAATCGACGCCACCGGTATCGCCTCGCTGGACGAACTGAAGATCGCCCAGGGCACCGAGGGCATCTCGATCCGGCGGGCGCCGGGCCCGAGCTGGTATCACCTGACTTTCAACGGTGCTCCGGGCGCGATCCTGTCCGACAAGGCGCTGCGCCAGGCCGTCGCCAAAGGTATCGACCGGCAGGCGATCGTCAATGTTGCCCAGCGCGGGCTGGTCGATAACCCCACGCCGCTGGGCAACCACATCTTCGTCGCCGGCCAGGAGGGCTACCAGGACAACAGCGCCGTGGTGGCCTTCGACCCCGAGAAGGCCAAGTCCGAGCTCGATGCGCTGGGCTGGAAGCTCAACGGCCAGTTCCGCGAGAAGGACGGCAGGCAACTGGTCATCCGCGATGTGCTCTACGACTCTCAGAGCGGCCGGCAGGTCGCGCAGGTGGCACAGAACAGCCTGGCCCAGATCGGGGTGAAACTGGAGTTGGACGTCAAACCGGCCAACGGCTTCTTCACCAACTACGTCAATGTCGGCGATTTCGACATCACCCAGTTCTCCTGGGTGGGTGACGCTTTCGCGCTGTGCTGCCTCAACCAGATCTTCACCACCGACGCCGAGAGCAACTTCGGCAAGATCTCCAGTCCCCAGATCGACGCCAAGGTCGAGGAGGTGCTCGATGAGCTTGATCCGACCAAGGCCCGGGCGCTGGCCAACGAGGTCGACAAGATGTTGTGGGACGAGGTGTTCAGCCTGGCGCTGTTCCAGTCACCGGGCAACGTCGCGGTACGTAATGCACTGGCCAACTTCGGGCCGTCCGGTGTCGGCGACTTGGATTACAGCACAATCGGTTTCATGAAATAAAGCCGCCCAGCAGACGCGGCACAGCCGGCGGCAGCAGGCCCTCCACCCTGGCAGCGGCCTGGATCGCCCATTCGATCACCTGTAGCTCGGGGGGCGCCGGCAACAGATCCAGTTCCGCGCCCTGAGCGGGCAGATCGTCGGCGCGGCCGGCACACACCGCTTTGGCGATCAACAGCGCGGCCTGCTCCCGGGTGTCCAGGATGCTGTGACCGGCCGTCGGCAGCCGCACCAGGGCCGAATGGGGAACCAGTCCGGCGATGCGCTCGGCGACCGCCGGTGGGGTGATCAGATCATTGCCGCCCGAGACCACCACGGTGGGCCAGCGGAAGGACGGCATCTCGGTCACGAAGTCGAACGGCTCACCCTCGAAATCAGGTACCTCGCAAGCTGATTCGCGCATCGCCACCGCCGGGTCCAGCGGAAGCCCATCGGGGATTCCCTGGAAGTTCAGTTCGCGGAACCCGATCGGTCCGACCAGGTCGGTTTCGTTGCGGAAGGGCACCGTCCGATCGGCCATCCGGCCGATGTAGCTCATCGTCGTCCACAGCAGACGCCTGTCGTCGAGCAGCAGATCCAGGATGGGGTGCAGCATCCCCGCACCGCCGATCCCGTAGAGCGCCGCTGCGAGCTGGGCGTCGCTGGGGGTAAGGCCACCCTGTTCGGCCAGCTCGCGCATCTTGGCCGCAAGATCGGCGGACCCCGGCGGGTCCCCGTGCCAGAACAGCCCACGCAATTCGCTTCGGACGATCTCGATGTCGTCGCGGTTGAGCAGCGGGGAGTCCAGGACCATCGCGCGAACAAGATCCGGGTGGCTGACACCCACTCCGGCAGCCAGGTAACTGCCGTAGGACGTTCCATAGATCACCGCGCCGCCCACCTCGGCGTCGGCCAGAACGGCACCGATGTCGTCGACTGCCTGCTCAATGGTCAGTGCCTCCGGCGGCAGATCCTGACCGGCGTCGTCATGACGCGACATGCCCACCCCGCGGTGCTCGACCATGACGATATCCAGTCCGGCGGCTGCGGCACGGCGCCGAAGCCGCTGGTAGTGACCGATCGATGCCATCCCGGGTCCGCCCGGGATGAGCACCAACGGAAGTGCACCCGATGGGCCGGTGCGCACGTAGTAGAGGTCGAAATGCTCACCGGCCGCGGAGGTCACCGGGCGGCGCACCGACCGCACACCGGGCAGGGCGGCGAGCTTGTTGTGGGCGCGGCGGCGTTTGTCGCCCAGGGTCATAACCCAATTGTGCCAACGCCGCAGGGAAGAAAGTCACCAGTTGCCCAAGAGGTGGTGACCGCGGCCACCGGGAGTCGTAGCGTGGAGGAACGATGAGTGAGTTCATGAGCCAAACCGATGCCTTCACCTGGGCAATGGAGTCTGATCCCCGGCTGCGGTCCACGGTGGTGACGGTGATCATGCTGGACCGCTCGCCGGACTGGGATGTCGTGCGGTCCCGCTTCGAGGTCTTGGCGCGCACTCTGCCGATTTGGCGGCAGCGGGTGATCGAGTCCCCACCGCCCACCCCGCCGCGCTGGGAGAACGCCCCCGACTTCGACATCGACTTCCATCTGCGTCGGGTGTCGGCGCCGGTGCCGGGCAACATCGACGGGGTACTGGAGATGGCCCGGGTCGCGGCGATGGCCGACTTCGACCGGGCCCGCCCGCTGTGGACCGCAACCCTGATCGAGGGGCTCGAAGGCGGGGGCGCGGCGGTGCTGTGCAAGTTCCACCATGCGCTCACCGACGGGGTCGGCGGCGTGCAGATCGCGATGCATCTGTTCGACCTCACCGACCAACCACGGTCAATCGAGTCGGTCGAGAACCAGTCGGAGCACCCTGAGGTGCAGGAGCATGGCCTGCTCAGCGGCTACCTGGATGTCCTGCGCTATGACCTCGGCCTGGTGCGCCAGGCGGTCACCGGCACGGTGCGGGCCGCACCGAAGGCCTTCTTCGACGTCGTGCGCCATCCGTTGCAGACCGCGGCTTCAGCCGGAGAGATGACGGCCTCGGTCTACCGCACCATGCGCCCGGTCCGCGAAACCGGGTCGCCGTTGATGAAAGAACGGACCCTGGTGCGGCATCTGGGCGTGCATGAGGTTCCGTTGTCCAAACTCAAGGAAGCCGCCCACCGCGGCGGAGGCGCACTCAATGACGCGTTCGTCGCCGGCATCGCCGGGGGACTTCGGCTTTACCACGAGAAGCACGGCGCGACGGTCGGCGACCTTCATCTGACGATGCCGATCAGCGTCCGCACCGAGGATGACGGGGTGGGCGGAAACCACATCACCTTGGCCCGTTTCGACGTTCCGGTCGGGGTGTCCGACCCTGCCAAGCGGATCAGCGAGACGCGCGAACGCACCAATAAGGTGCGCAACGAGCGCTCGACGCCATACATCCAGATCATCGCCGGTGCAATGAATCTGATGCCACGGGCCTATATCGGCTCAGTGCTGCGCAAGGTGGACTTCCTGGCCAGCGACGTGCCGGGACTGCCGGTTCCGGTATACCTGGCCGGGGCCAAGGTCCGGGTGCAGTACGCCTTCGGGCCAACTATCGGCTCGGCGGTCAATGTCACCCTGCTGACCTACGTCGACACCTGTGCGCTGGGAATCGACGTCGACACCGGCGCGATCCCTGACTTCGAGCAGTTCTACGACTGCCTGGTCGAGGGTTTCGACGAGGTGCTGGCTTTGGCGGACTGACGACGATGCGGGCGAGGAACGAGCCCGAGGAGAAGTCAGTCGATCAGCACAGACTGACGAGATCTAGGCGCTGAGCTCAATGACCTCGGCGTCGGCGATGCCGTCGTAGCGGCCCGGTGTGCACGTCAACACGATGACCTGACCGCGGTTACCCACGGTGTTGAACACCGAGCTCATCCTGTCCAGGCGGTCGGGATCGCTGAAGCCCAGCGCGTCGTCGATGATCACCGGAACGGTGTCCTCCTTGGCGACAAGCGCCGCGCCGGCGAGCCGGGCCAGGATGCCGAGCTGTTCCTTCGCGCCACCCGATAGCGAATCGAAGGGCACCGTGCAGCCGTCCAGCGTGCGGGTCTGGATCCTCAACTCGGTATCGACGTCCACCTCGAAGCTGCTGCCGAACACGTCACGTCCCAGCCGCTCGAGCTCGGTGCGGTACGGCTGGACATAGCGTTGGCGGGTGTTATCGCGGTGGCGAATCATTGTGCTGCGCAATAACTCTGCGGCGTCCGCCCGGTCCTCGACCCGGGCGTATTGCGAACGCGCCCGCTCCAATTCGGCCTTCGCCGCATCCAGCCGGCCTTGCCGACCCTCGCTGCCGATCACGCCCAACTCGGCGGTCAGGGTGTGCAACTCCAACTTGTCGGCATCGCGTTGGGCGGTGATGGTCTCGACCGCTTCCAGTGCGGCGGCAAGTTGAGCGTCCACGGCAGCGGGGTCCGCCGCGGCGTAGCGCTCCGCAAGGGCAGCCACGGCGGCGTCCGCCGCGCGCTGCGCCTCGGCGTCGGCGGTGGCCTGCTCGGCGACCGCGTCATCGGCAACAGCAGCACGCAACATCGCCAATTGATCGCGTACCGCGACGAATTCGGTATCGGCGGTCTTCAGCCGGTCCCGCGCGACAGTCGCCGCGGTCGATTTCGCGCTGAGCGCCGCAGCGGCTGCGGCCGCGGCCTTCTGGTGTCCTTCGGCCTCGACTCGGGCCTCACCCAGAGCGTCGGCGGCCGCCTTGAGCTCGGCGGCAGCCACCTCGGGATCGCTGTGCTCACCCCCTGTCGGCTCATCCCCTGCCGCGGCGGCACGCAGCGCCTCAAGTTGGGTGCGCAGGGCATCCGCGTGCTCACCCGCGCAGAGGCCTTCGAGCTTCGCGGACTGCGTGGCACGGCTCTCGGCGAGCTCACGGCGCCGCACGTTGACGACGCGCGCGGCCTCTATATCGGGGACACCGGCGTTGGCAAGCTGCTGATCCAGGAGCTGTTGTGCCGCATCCAGATCGGCACGCAACTTGACTGCGCTCGCACCCGGGTCGATGCGCACACTCAGCACGCCGGGCACCTCCACGATCACCGCGGCTGAGGCAGGCTGGATCCAGCTCTCACCGGCGGTCAGAGCCCGCGGGCTGCCGTCGACGGTGATGTTGAGATCTGCGGCCGCGGTGAACTCGACACTGGCAGCGTCAGCCTCCAACTGAGCCTCGGCATGCTGCACCGCGGACCACTGCCGCTCGATGCCGGCCATCGCCGTCTCGGTGAGGGTGATGGCGGCCAGTTCCCCGGCGGTACCGGCAAGTTTCTTCTCGATCTCGTCGATACCGGCGACCCGGGCCGCCAGCTTGTCGGCGGCCTCGCGGGCAACGCAGGCCTGCGCTGCCGCCCTGGCGGCATCGAACCGGTCCTGCGCGGCAACCAGTGCGGTAGCGGACTGCTCGGACGCCACGGTGGTGGCGTCTGCGGCCTGCTTGCACAGGGTCTCCTGCTGCTCGGCCTCCGCAACGGCGGTCTGCGCCTCGAGCAGCGCCTCCCCGCGGCGCTTGCCGTCGCCGACCAACTGTTGACGCTGGCCAAACGCCGCCGTCGAGTTCGTACTGGTGGCGGCCGCAGCCGTCGCCACGAGACGGGCCTGTCGCAACTGCTCGCGCAGTTCGGCCAGCGAATCGTGCGCCTTGCGCGCCGCGGTAAGCCGTCCCGTCGCCGGGGTGAGCGACTCTTCGATATCTCGCAGCGCTCCGGTGAGCGCCTCATGGCGAGACACCCGTTCGTCGACCTCCTCGACGGCGAGCAGCCAGCGACCCACCTCGGCTTCCGCGGCCTTGACGCGGTCGATCGCCGATTTCCATACACCCGTCGGCCGGCCGGTGCCGGTGAAGTACTTCAGATACTCGGCGTCAACGCGGTCGATCAGGAGCGACTCGTCCCCGGACGGAGCGGCGTCGGTTTCACCGGCGGCGGCGTCCAGCGCCCGCGACAGCGCATCGGAGCCAGACAGGTTCACCGCGTTGGTCGATGCCGACTGCAGCACGCGCTGGGCTTCCCACAGCTTGGTGTCCAGTGTGTCGGCGAGCATCGCCTCCACCCGCTCATGGGCTTCGTCGCCGGACAGTTGCTCGCGCTTGGGCGCGACGATCTCAAGCTCGGTTTTGGCCTTCTTGTGGAAGCGCTTACGGAAGACGAAATGATATGGGCCGGTGGTGATCTCGGCCTCGACCTCAGCTCCGACGTCGGTGTGAGCCGGTTTGACCGCCTTGACATCGCGATGACTGGACCGATCCCGATAGGTGAGCAGCAGATCGAGAGCCTCGAGCATCGAGGACTTGCCGATCTCGTTCGGTCCGCACACCACCACCACGCCCTGGTCAGGGAAGGTGATCTCGCGGTTGGCCACGCCTCGGAAGTTGGTCAGCCGCAACCGGTGCAGGATCACGCTGCACTCCCCTCTTTGAGCCGCAGCAGCAGCGCCAGCGCGCCGCGGGCTGCGCCCGCGCCGTCGCCGTCGGATCGGGCGGTCGCCACCAGCTCGGCGACCGCATCGGCGGCGAATCCGCCGATGCCCAGATCGTCGAACTCCTCGTCGGCCGGCATCACCGCGATGTCGGTCTTGCGCTCCCAGATACTCAGCGCGGCGAATCTCAGCGAGTGCCGGTCGATGCAGGTGTCCAGGGCCGCCCGGTCGGTGACGGTCAGCGTGCCGACCAGGCCGAGCTTGACCACCGTACGGTCCTTGTCGGGCAGCTGTTCGAGGTTGAGATTCAGGTCGGCGATATCTCGGCTGTTGTTGACCTCCCGACGCAGGGTGAGGAACCGCCAGGTGCCCACGGCGCGCGAGGCGACGGTAACCGGATGCGCCGGGTCGTCGAGGTCGATGTCGACAACGAGCACGTGACCGGAGTCGGCTTCCTTGTGGTCGTAGTTGGTGACCTCCGGTGAACCGGAGTACCAGACCCGGCCGCTCTCGCCCACGGGGGTGCGAGAGTGCTTGTCGCCCAGCGCGACATAGTGCACCGCGGAGCGCTCGATGGCGGCGTTGAGCCCGGCGGTGCTGATTTGCGCCGGGTTGTCGCGATCGGGGTCCAGTGCATCGACGGCTCCATGGGCCAGCAGAATCCGGGCGGTTCCGTCGGCGGGCAGATCGTCGAGAACCGCGGCGGTCAGGTCGGCGGTGGGTTTCTTGGATCGCCACGGCGCGGCGACGACCTCCAGGCCGGGGCCGACCTCCCAGACCCCGGCGCGATCGAGCACCGTCACGTTGTCCGGACACTCGGCGCGAAACAGCGCACTGCTGTAGACCGAGGCCGCGTCCAGCGGGTCGTGGTTTCCGGGCAACAGGTAGACCGGAACGTCGATGGCCCGCATGGCGTCCAGGGACTGGCTGATGACTTTGGGCGCCAACTGGTTGGCGTCGAAGACGTCACCGGCAACCACGACGAACTCCGCGCCGGTTTCCCGGGCCAGCGCTCCGATGGCGACGATCGCGTCGCGGCGTGCGGCGGAGTACCGCGCCTGGGCGTCCTCCCCCAGGAAGTGGCGCGTCATACCCAGTTGCCAGTCGGCGGTGTGCAGGAACTTCAT
>DAIPYT010000140.1:0-7850 GCA_036782595.1 Mycobacterium sp.
AGCCGCTGCACCTGCGGCTGCTGACCATCAGCGAGACCGTCGAGCACTGGATGGACACCCACCTGCCCGATGTCATCGCCATCGAGCGGGTGTTCGCCAATCAGAACGCCAATACCGCCATGGGTACCGCACAGGCCGGCGGTGTCATCGCCCTGGCGGCCGCCCGCCGGCAGATCGACGTCCATTTCCACACGCCCAGCGAGGTGAAGGCCGCCGTCACCGGTAACGGCCGCGCCGACAAGTCCCAGGTCACCGCGATGGTCACCAAAATCCTTCAGCTGCAACAGAAGCCGACCCCGGCCGATGCCGCCGACGCGCTGGCGCTGGCCATCTGCCACTGCTGGCGGGCCCCGATGATCGCCCGGATGGCCAAGGCCGAGCAGATGGCGGCAGAGCAGCGCCGTGCGTACGCGGCCCGGCTGAAGGCGGCCCCCGGCCGAACGTCGCGGAGCGCGACATGATCGCCTCAGTTCGCGGTGAGGTGCTCGAGATCGCGTTGGATCATGTGGTCGTCGAAGCGGCCGGCGTGGGCTACAAGGTGATGGCCACCCCGTCGACGCTGGCCACTCTGCGCCGCGGCGAGCAGGCCCGGCTGATCACCGCGATGATCGTGCGGGAGGACTCCCAGACTCTCTACGGCTTCCCCGACGGCGAGGCCCGCGACCTGTTCCAGACCCTGCTGGGCGTCTCCGGGGTGGGTCCGAAGATCGCGTTGGCCACCCTGGCCGTCTACGACGCCGCCTCCCTGAGGCAGGCGCTGGCCGATGGGGACGTCGCCGCGCTGACCCGGGTTCCGGGCATCGGCAAGCGTGGCGCGGAGCGGATGGTGCTGGAACTGCGCGACAAGATCGCTGCCACCCCGGGCGCCGGGGGTACGGCGGCCGTAGGTCCGCTCGGTGTTCGCGGTCCGGTGGTGGAAGCGCTTGTCGGCCTCGGCTTTCCGGTCAAACAAGCCGAGGAGGCCTGCGACAAGGTGCTGGCCGGGGACCCGGAGGCCAGCACCTCGAGCGCACTGCGGGCGGCCCTGTCGATGCTGGGGAAGAAGTGAGCAGGTTCGAAGAAGGTGACGAGCCCGAACGGGAGGTCACCCCGGCGCTGACCGTGGGTGAGGGCGATATCGAGGCCGGCCTGCGGCCGCGGTCGCTCGGTGAGTTCATCGGCCAGCCTCGGGTGCGCGAGCAATTGCAGCTGGTCATCGAGGGCGCCAAGAACCGCGGCGGCACCCCCGATCACATCCTGCTGTCCGGGCCGCCCGGCCTGGGCAAGACCTCGCTGGCGATGATCATCGCCGCCGAACTCGGCACCTCGCTGCGGGTCACCTCCGGGCCGGCACTGGAACGGGCCGGGGACCTGGCCGCCATGCTGTCCAACCTCGTCGAGGGTGACGTGCTGTTCATCGACGAGATCCACCGGATCGCCCGCCCCGCCGAGGAAATGCTCTACCTGGCCATGGAGGACTTCCGCGTCGACGTCGTCGTCGGCAAAGGCCCCGGGGCCACGTCGATCCCACTGGATGTCGCGCCGTTCACCCTGGTGGGTGCGACCACCCGGTCGGGCGCGCTGACCGGTCCGCTGCGCGACCGCTTCGGGTTCACCGCCCACATGGACTTCTACGACCCGGCCGAACTTGAGCTGGTGCTGCACCGTTCCGCCGGAATCCTCGGTATCGGCCTCGGCGAGGAGGCCGGTGCCGAGATCGCGCGGCGTTCGCGGGGCACCCCGCGTATCGCCAACCGGTTGCTGCGCCGGGTGCGCGACTACGCCGAGGTGCGAGCCGACGGCGTCATCACCCGCGACGTTGCCAAGGCCGCCCTGGCGGTGTACGACGTCGATGAGTTGGGCTTGGACCGGTTGGACCGGGCGGTGCTGTCGGTGCTGATCAAAAGCTTCGGCGGCGGCCCCGTCGGGGTGTCGACCCTGGCGGTGGCAGTGGGGGAGGAGGCCGCGACCGTCGAGGAGGTCTGCGAGCCGTTCCTGGTCCGGGCCGGCATGCTGGCGCGCACCCCCCGCGGGCGAGTCGCCACCACCCAGGCGTGGACCCATCTGGGCATGACCCCGCCCCCCGGGGCGGGCGGATTGGGCCAGCCCCCACTTTTCGATTGACGTGAGGAGGACCATGACGGACACCGCGCTGTTCGTCGGGGGAACAATCTGGACCGGTCGGCACGACACCGAGGCTGTTCTGATCGCCGACGGGCGGATCAGCGCCATCGGCGAGAAGGCGCTGGCGGCCGCGGGTCCGGACGTGATCACCATCGACCTCGACGGCGGTTTCCTGATGCCCGCGTTCGGCGATGGTCACGCCCACCCGCTCTACGGCGGGCTCGAGGCGGCAGGACCGCAGATCAGGCCGTGCAGCTCCGTCGACGAAATCGTCTCTGCCGTAGGCATATTCGCCGCCGGACACCCTGACCTGGAGTGGATCACCGGCGCCTCCTATGACGGCAGCCTGGCCACCGACGGACTGTTCGACGCCCGCTGGCTCGACGCGGCTGTCCCCGATCGGCCTGTCGTGCTCCGTGCATGGGATTACCACACGGTCTGGTGCAACAGCGAAGCGCTCAGACGTGCCGGTATCACCGCCGACACCCCCGACCCGGTGCTCGGTGAGATCCCGCACCGCGCGGACGGTTCGGTTCTCGGGACGCTGCGCGAGTGGGGCGCGGTCGACCTCGTCATGAATGTGATGCCGCCGCAGGACGAGTCGGTGCGGGTGGCGGCGCTGGGTACTGCCGCCGACTACCTGTTGGCCGGCGGGGTGACCTGGGTGCAGGACGCCTGGGTCGAACCGGCCGACGTGGACACCTACCTGGCCGCCGCCCGGCAGGACGCGCTGCGGATGAGGTTCAACCTGGCCTTCTACGCCGACCCCCGGTACTTCGACAGCCAGGTGGTGCAGTACTCCGAAGCTGCGAGCAGGGTCGCGGCGTCCGGCTCGGCGCTGCTGACCGCCAACACCGTGAAGTTCTTCGCCGACGGGGTGGTGGAGAACGAGACCGGCGCGCTGCTCGCGCCGTACTGTTCCGGCCTGCACAGGCACGGCCAGTCCAACTGGGAGGGCGACTCGCTGGCCGAGGCGGCCCGCCGGGTCGACGAACTCGGTCTGCAGATCCACATCCACGCCATCGGCGACGCCGCGGTGCGCCAGGCCCTGGACGCGATCGAACACGTCCTCCGGTGCAACGGCCCCCGTGACCGCCGGCCGGTGATCGCCCACGTCCAACTCGCTGACGACTCCGACATCGGGAGATTCGCCGAACTGGGCGTGATCCCCAACATGCAGCCGTTGTGGGCCCAGATGGATTCGCTGATGACCGTGCTGACCATCCCGCGACTCGGTCGCGAGCGGGCCGACCGGCAGTACCGAATGGGCTCGCTGGTCTCCTCCGGCGCGCCATTGGCCCACGGATCGGACTGGCCGGTCTCCTCGGGTCGTCCGCTGGAGGGCATCGCGGTGGGGGTGTCTCGCCGCACTTGTGACGGCGACCCACCGGGCGGGTGGATGCCGCGGGAGATCCTGCCGATCGAGACCGCGCTGCGGGCCTACACTTCGGGGGTCGCGTATCAGGCGTTCGCGGAAGGGAAGTGGGGCACCGTCGCGACCGGCGCCGCCGCCGACCTGGTCTGGCTAGACGGTGACCCGCGCTCGACCGCACCGCTGGACCTGCCCGGCATTGCGGTCCGCGCGACCTACCTCAACGGTCGAGAGGCCTACCGCGCCGCTGATTGACCGAAAGGAGCGCTGATGATCACCCTGGCACTGGTGTTCGCGGGAGTGGCCGCCCTGCTGCACGTCTACATCTTCGTGCTGGAGTCCTTCACCTGGACCACCGCCCGCACCCGCAAGGTGTTCGGCACCACCGCCGAGGAAGCCCAGACCACCAAGGAGTTGGCCTTCAACCAAGGTTTCTACAACCTCTTCCTGGCGGTGGTCGCCGCGGTCGGTATCGCCGCGGTCGTTCTGGGACACCGAAGTGTAGGCGCCGCAATGATTTTCGCCGCGGTGGGTTCCATGCTCGCCGCCGCGATCGTGCTGCTGGTCTCCTCGCCCGACAAGGCGCGGGCGGCCGTCACCCAGGGGCTGTTCCCGCTGATCGCGGTGGTGCTGCTGGCCGTCGGGCTGCGGTGAGCCGGACCGAGGGTCAGGAGACGGTGCGGATGAGCTTCTTGTTGACGAACTCGTCGATGCCGAACCGCCCCAGCTCGCGTCCGTAACCGGACCGCTTGATCCCGCCGAATGGCAACTCGACACCCTCGGCGCCGACACCGTTGATAAAGACCATCCCGGCGTCGATCTTGTCGGCCACCCGCCTGGCCTGCTCGGGGTCGGTCGTGAACACATACGAGCCCAGGCCGAACGGGATGTCGTTGGCGATCTGCACGGCGTCGTCCTCCGAGCCGGCCTTGAACACCATCGCCACCGGGCCGAACAGCTCCTCGCGGTAGGAGGTCGACGCGGGAGAGACACCGGTCAGTACCCCGGCCGGGAAATAGGCGCCCTTCCGGTCGCCCCCGGAGACCAGGTGGGCACCGTCGGCGACGGCGCGGTCGACCTGTTCGCCGAGCCGCTCGGCGGCCGCGGCGGAGGACAGCGGAGCCAGTCCGTCGGCGGTCTCCAGCACCTTCTTGGTAAACCGGTCCACGAAGTCGTCGTACAGGTCGGCGGCCACGATGAAGCGCTTGGCGGCGTTGCATGCCTGGCCGGTGTTCTCGAACCGGCCGGCGACGGCGGCCTCGATGGTGGCATCCAGGTCGTTGGTGCTCAGCAGGATGAAGGGATCGGACCCGCCGAGTTCGAGCACCACCTTCTTGAGGTTGCGGCCGGCGATCTCGGCCACCGCGGCGCCGGCCCGCTCCGAGCCGGTCAGCGATACGCCCTGCACTCGCGGGTCGGCGATGGCCGTGGCGATCTGTTCGTTGGTCGCGTAGACGTTGACGTAGGCACCTTTGGGGAACCCTGCGTCGTCGAAAATCTGTTGGATGGCCTCCGCCGACTCAGGGCACTGCGGGGCGTGCTTGAGCACGATGGTGTTGCCCAGCGCAAGGTTCGGGCCGGCGAATCGCGCCACCTGGTAGTAGGGGTAGTTCCACGGCATGATGCCCAGCAGCACCCCGACCGGGCCGCGGCGGATCACCGCACTGCCCTCGCCGTCGAGCAGGTCGATCGGCTCGTCGGCGAGGAACTTCTCGGCGTGGTCGGCGTAGTAGTCGTAGATCATCGCGCTGAAGTCCACCTCGCCGAGCGATTGCTCGATCGGCTTGCCCATCTCGCGGTTGATGATCTCCGCCAGCTTCTCCCGGCGCTCGGTGTGCAACGCGGCGACCTTCTTGATCAGTGCCGCCCGCTGCGCCACCGTCGAGTTCTTGGACCACTCGTGGTAGGCCTTGTCGGCAGCGGCCAGCCCCTGATCGATGTCGGCGTCGGTCGCCGTCGGGTACTCCCGCTCCACCTTGCCGGTTGCCGGATTGACTACTGCGTAAAGGCTCATGGGTCGCTTTCTGTGATTCTGTTTCAGGGGCGGTCAGAGGGATTTGAGGGCGGCGGCGAGAACGTCGAGGCCTTCGGTCAGCAGTTCATCGCTGATCGACAGCGGCGGCAGGAGGCGCAGGATGTTGCCGAAAGTGCCGCAGCTCAGCACCAGCACACCCTGGGCATGCGCCTTGGCGCACAGGGCTTTGGTGAGATCCGGATCTGGCTCGGCGGTCCCGGTTTTCACCAACTCGACGGCGATCATCGCGCCGCGGCCGCGGACGTCGCCGATCCGGTCGTCGTCGGATTGGAGGCGGTTCAGTTTGTCCTTCATCAGCCGCTCGATCTGCTTGGCCCGGTCCAGCATCCCGTCCATTTCCAGGGTTGCGATGGTGCCGAGTGCGGCTGCGCAGGCCACCGGGTTACCGCCGTACGTGCCGCCCAGGCCGCTGACATGCGGGGCGTCCATGATCTCGGCACGTCCGGTCACCGCCGACAGTGGCAGCCCGTCGGCGATGCCCTTGGCGGTGACGATCAGATCCGGTTCGATGCCCTCGTCCTCACAGGCGAACATCTGCCCGGTGCGACCGAACCCGCTCTGCACCTCGTCGGCGATGAACACCACGTCGTTGTCGGTGCACCAGCGGCGCAGCTCTAGCAGGAATCCCGGTGCCGGAACGATGAATCCGCCCTCGCCCTGCACCGGCTCGATGATGATGGCGGCCAGGTTGGCCGCGCCGATCTGCTTGTCGATCACGGTCAGCGCCCGCTCGGCGGCCAGTTCGCCGTTGGTGGCCCACTCCTTGTTGATCAGGCCGTCGCGGTAGGGGTAAGACATCGGCGCGCGGTAGATCTCCGGTGCGAACGGCCCGAAGCCGCTCTTGTAGGGCATCGACTTGGCGGTCAGCGCCATCGTCAGGTTGGTGCGGCCGTGGTAGGCGTGATCGAAGGCGACGACGGCCTGCCGGCCGGTGTAGGCACGGGCGATCTTGATCGCGTTCTCCACCGCCTCAGCACCGGAGTTGAACAGCGCACTGCGCTTTTCATAGGAGCCCGGGGTGAGCCGGTTGAGGTGCTCGGACACCTCGATGTACCCCTCGTACGGGGTGACCATGAAGCAGGTGTGGGTGAATTCGGCGACCTGCTCCCGTACGGCCTCGACGACACGCGGGGCGGAGTTTCCGATCGTGGTGACCGCGATACCCGAGCCGAGGTCGATCAGCCGGTTGCCGTCGACGTCCTCGATGATGCCGCCGTAGGCCCGGGCGCAGTAGACCGGCATGGTGACGCCGACGCCCCGCGACACTGCGGCCACGCGACGTTGGGTCAATTCCAGCGATCGGGGGCCGGGGATCGCGGTGACCAGTTTGCGGGTCTGTTCGATGGTGTTGTAGGTCTGTTCGATGGTGCTCACGAGTGTTCTCCTCGACAGCGCCCAGTTTGGGGCAGGCGGATAGGAAGCGGGTGCTTCGAGCCTAGTCCGCTGGCAGCGAGCCGCAACTGAAAACCGCTGTGGCGATGCGTCAGTTCAGGGGAGGTCCGTCGACCCTGTCGATGGTGGTGAACGATGCGACCGGCCGGCGGCTGAGTCGCCGGGGTTGACGGACCGGGTGGCCCAGCGCGATCACGGTCGCCAGGGCCCAGTTGGGCGGCGCTCCCAACAGCTCTTTGACGTCGTCCTCCCGGCGGATCAACATCGTGGTCAGCACACCGCCGAGGCCCTCGGCCCGAGCTGCGAGCAGGATGTTCCACGCGAAGGGGTAGACCGAGGCGCCGCCGGCGAAGGAGTAGCGGTCGGCATCACGGTCGACGGCTGCCAGCGCCGAAAGGTCGGCGAACACGACCATCAGGACGGGGACCCGGTCGAATTGTGCCGCGAACCCCTGCGTGGCGGCGGCGACGATGTCGGGGGAGGCCGACTCCAACGCGGCAGCCTCGGCGGCGGGGTCGTTGGTGGGGGCCCAGGGCCGCAGGCCGGCCGCGCCCATCGCCAGATAGTCGCGCCACCCGGGCAGATACAGGTCCCGCAGCCGGGTTCGCAGCGCCTGGTCTTTGACGAGAACGACATGCCAGGCCTGGGCATTGGCCCCGCTGGGACCGAATCGGGCGTTGTCGAGGATCCGCTCGACCACCTCGTCAGCGACCGGCTGATCGGTGAATTCGCGCACCGCGCCGGTGCTGCGCAGGGTTTCGATGAGGTCCACTGGACCATTCTCCATCCCCCCAATGGCAGACTGGTCAGTCACGGGACCTGCTGATGCTGGTCGCCACGACCCCACCGCCAATACCGAAAGATGCGCACTGCCATGGACCTGCTCGGACTCCTGCCCCTCATCATCATCATGGGGGCGTTCATGTTCTTCGCCTCGCGTCGCCAGCG
>DAIPYT010000141.1:0-7819 GCA_036782595.1 Mycobacterium sp.
GCTAGAAGCCGAGTCCGAGCAGAGGGTTACCCCACGCAAGCGACGGTTCGCTGTGCAGTGCGGTCTCGTTGTCGCTCAGCAGACTCGTGTCGAACAGCGAGCGGTGTGACGAGTCGGTCGTCGACGCGTCGGTCACCGTGGTCTCGTGCACCGAGTTGTCGGCGTTGTCGGTCAGCGTCGTGGTGGTGTGGGTGACGGTCGTCGTGGTGGCCTCATGACCGTCGGCGGTGGTGGTGTTGCCGGTGCCGCCCACCGTCGTGGTGGTCTGGCCGCCGCCGATCGAGGTGCCGTTGTGCAGACTGTTGTCCGCACCCTTGATCACCGAGCCGGAGTCAGCGGTGGCGATCGCGTCAGCGCCGGCGGTGGTGGTGGTGCCGCTGTCACGGATCACCGCCGCCTGGCCGGTGGAGATGTTGGAGCCGTGGTCGGCCCGGATGTCTCCGTTGGTCACGGCGTTGTCGTTGCCGAGCACCGCACCATCACCACTGACGATGTCGCCGTTGGCGTCCGCACCCACAACCACGCCACCGTCGGTGGCGGTCTGGGTCGTCTTGCGACCCAGGGTGATATCGCCGAAGCCAAGGTTGAACGCGCCGTTCTGGGCGTTGGCGCCCGCGTCCTGGGTGGGGCTGAGCAGCGGAACGCTGTTGTTGCTGGCCAGTTCAGTGGCGTTGCGGCTGGCCAGTTCGGTGCTGGTCTCCGGCGCGAAAGTAGGCGACGGAGCGAAGGACGGCGAAGAATTCCAGACCGGGTCATAGGACGGGGTGTACGCCGGCGCGAACCCGTACTGGTTGGCCACCGCACGCTGCAGTCCAAGGATCGGATCCCCCCCGCCGAGCACCATGCCGGGTAGGGCGGTGGCCGCGACCGAGGACAGCTGGGCGGCGCTCACGCCGGCCAGTCCGGCGTCCCGCAGGGCCTGCTCGGGAGCGGCGACGAACGCGCGAGCGGCGTCCTCGCTGCGGAACAGGTTCAGGATCCAGTCGATGAGAGCGATCATGGCGAGCCCCTTTCGTGGCTTTGCTTGCCGGGCGATCCGGCAATCTGAACACCACGCTATTGCCGGAAAGGGAAGCCCGAATCGGGGTTCACTCCCTCTCTCCGGAATCCCTAGCTAGGGTTTTCGACAGCCCCCAATTAGGGGATTAGGGGTATTGCCGGACTGCCCCCAGATATGCAAAAACCCCACGTCACACGACGTGGGGTCAGCCCCGCGATCAGAACAGATCGAAGCCGGTGGAACGGCCTTGGTCGGGTTCGTACTGCGGATCGACGTTCGGGTGATGGAGTGCCGCGTCGTCCACCCAGTCGGGGTTGACCGGATCAAGCGAAGGATGAGCGGGTGTCTCGTCGGGAGCACTGGTCGACACCGCCGCGGTGGCCGGATGGTCAGGGCCGGTCCGGTCGGAGCGCGCCGCTTCAGGCGGCAGGGTTACCGCGGGTTGAGGAACTATCTGGTGCTCACCGATGGGTGGCAGGTGAATGTCGAAGGCGTCGAATGCGGCGACCGCCGCTCCGGTTGTCCATACGTTGCCGGAGTCGGCGTTGGCGCCGAACCCGGGTGTCGCAACGGCCAGGGAGTCGGTGACAACCGGGATCAGGTTGTTGACGTCGCCGGTGGTGACACCGGGCAGATGAGCATCGGCGAGGACGCCGGCCGGGTCGGCGGCATAACGCGCGGAGAACTCGGGGTCCCGCACCAGAGCCATAACGAAATCCAGCAGAGAATTGCCCACGGAACAAATGCTAGAGGTTGAGTGGACGGACAGAATCGGCGCGGAGCCCAGCTCTGGGCACTCCCCGTTAGGGGATCAACCCTTAGGGGGCATACCGGTGTTAGGGGATTGCTGACCGGCACGGCCATCGAGAAGTTATGGTGGGGTCCCACGGCCGCAGAAGTGGGAGCAGAAAAGAGAAATGGGCGTGAGACCGCTAGACCCGTTGGGACTGTCGATCGGAACGACGAATATCGTGGCCGCTCGCCCGGGCGTTCCTCCGGTCACCCGCAGGGCGGTGCTGACACTGTGGGACGGTCGATCTGCCGAAGTCGGCGTACCGTCCCAGAACCCGGAGCTCACCAGCCCGAATCTGACCCAACCCGGACGGGTCCTGCGCGGATTCGTCGAGAGGGTGGGCGATCCAGTCCCCCTGGTGGCCGCAGATGGCTCCACCCATCGCAGCGAGGCATTGCTCTCCGCGGCGCTCGAGGCCATGGCTCGCACCGTCGATGACGGCCGTCCGGTTACCGCGGTGGTGGTCGCGGCCCCGGCGTACTGGGGACCGGGCACCATCGGGGCGCTGCGCGGTGCGTTGCGTGAGAGCCCCGTTCTGTCGCCGGACGGCATCCCGCCGTTGATCGTCTCCGACGCGACGGCCGCGTTGTCCGCGCTGCAGGCCTCGCCGGGACTGCCGGGCAGTGGCGTGGTGGCACTCTGCGACTTCGGCGGCAGTGGCAGCTCCATCACGCTCGCCGACGCCGGTGCCAACCTCGCACCGATCGGTGAGACGATCCGGTTCGGGGATTTCTCCGGGGATCAGATCGACCAGACCCTGCTCAGCCACGTTCTGTCCGGCATCCGCTCCGCCGGTCAGGACGACACCTCCGGAACAGCCGCCGTCGGACCACTCACCCGTCTGCGGGAGGAGTGCCGGCTGGCCAAGGAACGGCTGTCCAGCGAAACGGCCACGGTGATCCCGGCCGAACTTCCCGGACATCGCTCCGAGATCCGGATCACCCGCCCGGAACTGGATGCCCTCATCGCTGAGCCGTTCGCAGGTTTTCTCGACGCACTCGGAGATGCTCTGGAGCGCAACAGAATTCCCGCCGTCAGCCTGGCAGCGGTCGCCACGGTGGGCGGCGGCGCGGCGATTCCAGGAATCAGCCAGCGACTGTCCGAAGCGCTACGAGTCCCAGTGATCACCAGCCCCACCCCCAGCCTCTCGGCCGCGACGGGAGCGGCCATCCTGGCGGCTCGAGGGAATGTCCCCGACGCACCGACTGGCATCGCTGCCGCAGCCGCCGACGCACCGACAGGTCTGGCCCCCACCGCATGGGCGGCCGGAACGGCCGGCCAGGCGGCGAGCGAGTCCGCCTCCGACGGTTCGCCGTCGGCGACCTTCCGGGCGCTGGCCTGGTCCCAGGGCGAGGGTGCGAGCGAGGAGCCGGTCCCCTACGCAGGCGCCGACTACTACGACGCCGGTGACTACGCCGCCCAGACCGGTGCCCGACCGGCGATCGAGTTCGAGTCTGGCGAACCCGACACCGTGGTGGCCGATGCCCCGCTGCCGTGGTACCGCCGCCCCCCGTTGCTGTTCGGAATCGCCGCCGCGGTGGCCACCGTCGCCGTCGGTGGACTTGCGGTCACTCTCACCAACAGCGACAGCACTCCCACCACGACGACGACCCGGGTTACCAAGCCGGGAGAGAGCCCCACCTCGGCAGCGCCGCCACCGACCCCGGTGACCACAACGGTGACCGGAACCAATGGCCAGACGACGGTCACGACCGTGACCCCGACCACGACGGCAGCACCGACCTCCAGCAGCACACCGACCACCACGACCACCACGCCGACGACGACTACGACCACGACCACGCCGACCACCACCACGACCACTACGCCGACGACGACCACGACAACGACAACGACGACAACAACGACCACGACGACGACGACACGGACCACAACCACTGAACCGCCGACCACCTCTGACCTGCCCCCGACCACCTCTGACGTGCCGCCGACCACCCGTCCCGAGCCAGTGATCACCACCGCCGTTCCGCCGGTCACCGAGCAGGCCGTCGTTCCCGAGGAACCCGCGCCCATCACCAAGCCAGCGCCGCTGGAGTAGTGGTGCCCACCCCACCAGCGGCCGGTCATCACACCTCGGCGCGACAAGCGTTGGATGCACTGACCAGCGACCCGGTAAGGCTGTTCATCACAGGCGGTATCGGCTACGGGAAAAGCACTGCACTGGAAGCTGTTCGGCGCAGCCTTCGGGAGTCCGGCCACACGATCCTCAGCCGTATCCCGGGTTCTGCGGACACCGATTCCGCCGTGGTGATCGATGATGCCCACCTGCTTGACGACGCCTCGCTACACGCGCTTGCAGCTCTGGCCGACGACCCGACCCGTTCGATTGTGGTGGCTGCGGAGACTCGCGACCATGACCCCGGAATCCGGGCCCTCGCCGCAGCACTGGAACGGGACCGTGGCCGGATAGTGCTGGGGCCGTTGGACTCTGGTGAGATATCGCACGTCCTTGCCGATCCTTCCGGACATCCCCAATCGCCCGAGGTGCTGTCTATCGTCATGGCGGCTTCGGCCGGGATACCTTCCCTGGTCGGCGCTGTCGCGGCCGCGCGACGCCCGTTGAGCGTGGCGTCGGTCACGCGCGCCGTGGAGTTGGCATTGATCGAACGGTTGCGCCGCCTTGACCAGGCCGAGGTGGAATCGCTGGTCATCGCTTCGCTCGGCACGGATCTGGGTGCCACCGACTTGGCCGCGGCATTAGGGGCACAACCGCAGCGCGGACTCGAGCTCATCGACCGAGCCCGCGGAACCGGGCTGCTCCAGCCGTCGTATCACGTGGATTTTCTCCGCTCGGTACACCGGGCAGCAGCCCACCTGGTGGGTGCCGCCCGTCATCATGAGCTCGAAAAGTCCCTGCTGCGAACGCAGTTGGACTCTTCAACGTTGTCGCCGCACCTTGCTTTAGAGCTGGCCGAGCACGGTCTTCGCGATGATGCACTCGCCCGCTGGCTACGCGAACGCACCGCCGACGGCCGGGGCGATCCGACTGTCGGCGTGCAGATGCACCGCGCCGCAGTAGCCGCCGGTGCGAACGACATGCGGGCGGCACTGGCCGACGCGCTGGCGGTGACCGGCGATACGGCCGGCGCAGCCGCTCTGACCGATGAGTTACTCAGTTCCACCGATGGCGGCGAGCGCGCGGCCGGTGTGCGGATCGCGGCCAGCGTCGCCGCCTACAACGGCAACTACGTTCATGCCGCCGAGTTGTTCGACTGGCTGGGGCCCTACCCCGATGCGATGGTCGGCTCTGCGGCCGCCCTGGTGTACACCGCCACCGGCGACGTCCATGCAGCGCGTGCGGCCCTCCAGTCCGCCCAGGCGGGGCCACCCACTGCCACTGCCCGAAAAGCCCGCAGTCTGGCCGAGGGCATCCTGCTGACCGTCGACGGGCCCTATCCGGCCGCCGCCTTCCGGTTGGGACAGGCACTTGCCGCTGAACACACTGCCGCGACCGTGATGCCGGACAGCGCCTCAGCACTGGTCACTCTGGCCGCCCTGAACAACGGTGACCCGGTGCGGGCGCGCAGCGTCATCGACCGGGCGGTCCGCGAAGACCGGGACGGCGAGCTAGAACCGCTGTTCACCAGCAGGCACCTGCTGCTACGGGGTTGGTTGCGGATGCAGGCCGGGCAGTTCGGTGCAGCCTCCGCTGACGCCGACGCCGTCGGGGTATCGCGCGGCCGGGATGCGCTGTGGGCGGCGGCATTGCGCACCGCGATCGCCCGCCGCGGCGGCGACACCGGCGCCCTGCACGCGCACTGGTCGGCAGGGATGGAAGCGCTCGCCGAATCGTCGGTCGACTTGTTCTCCCTATTACCACTGGGCGAACTCTGGGTGGCCGGCGCCCGACTTCGGCAGCAGGAGCGGCTCAAGCCCGCTCTGGAACAGGGCTTCGGGGTTCTGGCCGCACTGGGTGACCCGACGGCGTGGGCGCCGACACTGCACTGGTCCGGGGTACATGCCGGGATCCTGGCGGGCGACCCGGCCGCGGTGGCCCCGCACGGACAGGCCCTGACCGCGATGGCCGAGCAGAGCGTGTTCGCCGCCGCGCTGGCCGCGGCCGGGCGGACCTGGCTCAGGGTGCTGGCCAATCAGGTCAACGCCGACGAGGTCATCGCGGCGGCCGGCGGGCTGGCCCGTTTCGGCCTGGCATCGGATGCGACTCGACTGGCCGGCCAAGCCGCACTTGCGGCTGAGGACACCAAGACTTCGGCACTGATGCTGCAGGCGGCACGGGACCTCAAACTCAGCGCCGGTGCCGACGGCGAACCCTCGCCCAACAGCGGGGAGCCCGAGCGTCGACCACGGCCGGCCTCCACGAAACTGTCGGACCGGGAGCGCGAGGTGGCCGAACTCTTGTTACTGGGAATGCCTTACCGGGACATCGGCGCGCAGTTGTTCATCTCCGCCAAGACCGTCGAGCACCACGTCGCCCGCATCCGTCGGAGACTGGGCGCGGAGTCGCGCTCGGAGATGCTGTCCATGTTGCGGGCACTACTGGTTCTACCGGCCCCTGAGGCCTGATTCCTGACCGATTCCGGACCTCGCTCGCGCGAGGGCGGCCCGAGGTGCGACTATAAATAGTCGCCATGCACAAGTTACTCGCGAGTAACAGAAGCAAAGTTACCGCCCGGTAACAAGAACCTGGAGAGGTAAGTCGTGGAAACGCAGACTCTCATCCGGCTGATCATCGGCCTCGCCATGACGGCCGTCGTCGGGGTATTCGCGCTCAAGCGGATCGGGTACCTGACCAAACTGATCAGCTCCGGTCAGCCCACCGCCGACGAACGAGGCCGCAAGAACCACCTCGGTGAGCGGATCGGCAACCAGGTTCGGGAGGTGTTCGGGCAGACCAAGCTGTTGAAGTGGTCGATCCCCGGAATCGCGCACTTCTTCACCATGTGGGGCTTCTTCGTCTTGGCCACGGTGTACATCGAGGCCTACGGCGTGCTGTTCGACCCCAAGTTCCACATCCCGGTGGTCGGCAAGTGGGGAATCCTCGGCTTCCTGCAGGACTTCTTCGCCTTGGCCGTGCTGCTCGGCATCATCGTCTTCGCGATCATCCGACTCCGCTCGGAGCCCAAGGAGTACGGCCGGTCCTCGCGCTTCTACGGTTCGCACACCGGCGGCGCGTGGCTGATCCTTTTCATGATCTTCAACGTCATCTGGACCTACGCGTTGTTCCGCGGTGCCGCAGTCGCCGCCGGCAACCTGCCGTACGGCAAGGCCGCGTTCTTCTCCCACGGCATCGGCGCTCTACTTACTCCCCTGGGCACCCACACCAACGAAATCATCGAGACCGTCGCGTTGCTGCTGCACATCGGCGTGATGCTGGTCTTCTCGCTGATCGTGCTGCACTCCAAGCATCTGCACATCGGCTTGGCTCCGCTGAACGTCACATTCAAACGGCTGCCCAATGCACTGGGCCCCTTGCTGCCCATGGAGTCCAAGGGTGAGTACATCAACTTCGAGGATCCCGCCGAGGACGCGGTATTCGGCCGCGGCAAGATCGAGGACTTCACCTGGAAGGGCTACCTGGACCTGACCACGTGCACCGAGTGCGGCCGCTGCCAGTCGCAGTGCCCGGCCTGGAACACCGGAAAGCCGTTGTCGCCCAAGATCCTCATCATGGACCTGCGCGACCACTTGTTCGCGAAGGCGCCCTACATCCTCGGAACCAACGAAAAGGCCGCCGACACCCTCGTCGATAAGGAGGGTGGCCTGGAGATCGGCCCCGACGACCCGCACCACGTGCCGGAGTCCGGCTTCGAACGCGTTCCGGCCGACTCACCACTGCAGGCCACCCGCCCCCTGGTGGGTGACGCCGCGGCCCTCGGTGTGATCGATCCTGACGTGCTGTGGTCCTGCACCACCTGCGGGGCGTGCGTGGAGCAGTGCCCGGTCGACATCGAGCACATCGACCACATCGTCGATATGCGGCGCTACCAGGTGATGATGGAGTCGGAGTTCCCCACCGAACTCGGCGGGCTCTACAAGAACCTGGA
>DAIPYT010000142.1:0-7689 GCA_036782595.1 Mycobacterium sp.
CTTTTCACCCGCCCCCGCCTCCTCGTCCTCGATGAGGCAACCAGTGCCTTGGACGCGGAGACAGAGCAGGCGATTGCGGCCATTCTCGACGATCTCGATGAGGACGTGACGGTGGTCATCATTGCCCACCGGCTCTCAACAATCCAGCATGCGGACCAAGTCGTGTACCTCGAGGACGGAGGTGTTGTGGCGGCTGGCACCTTCACCGAGGTGTGCTCAAAGGTTCCGGCCTTGCACCGTGAGCCGGATTGATGGGGCTAGCCGGGCCCGCTGTCGATACATCCGCGTAGAGGACATCAGTTTCCGATCACCAGAATCAGGTCCCGAGGCCTGGGCCACCTGAGTTGGAGGGGACCAACTGGTGATCAACCCACTGCCGCGAGGCGACGATTCTCGGGCGGCCTGTGTCGATTCCGTCCGTTACCGAATCACTAGTCAACGTCGTCGCCAACGCATTCGTTAGTCCGACAGGTGGCTCACCCCTGCGGTGGATTGCGGATGCCCTGCGGCTCTTAGAGATCGATGGTGGCGCAATCGACTGGGACGGGTTGGTCGCACGCGCCTCGCGGCCCGGGCTGGCACTGAGGTTGGCTTCGGGATTCGGCTTCTTGGCACGTGAGTTCGGGGCTCCTGTGCCGGCCGACGTCTTGGCCGAACTACATGGGCGACGGGTGACCTGGCAGGAGCGGGGTGCGTACTGGGCGGCGGTCAACGACCCTCGGGTGGGTATACGACTGCTCTACCAGTTGGAGCAACATCGAGCGCGTCGCCTGCATTACCCGACCGGCGTGCCGCGAGATTTCCTGGGCCACCTGGCCCAGGTGGCCGGCCCTATGACAGGCAAGCGGCGAGATTTCTTCAAAAGCCGAGCATTAGAGGTCTGGCAGCGCCTCGCAAAAGGTGAACCACTACTGCGATAACGGTGGCGCCCAACCCATAAAGCAAATTCGGGCAAAAAGCGCACGCAGATGCGGGCAGGCGTCGACGACGTCGTTCGTCCGTTCCTGGAGCTGCGCAACAGCGTGGCCCGTAGTGCTAACTTCTTCCCGGAATCGGCCACCTCGCCAGATTCACTGGAAGGACTGGTTTGGTGATCAGATCACGGCTTAACCGAGAGACCTTCACCGTCAACGTGCCGGACACGCCATGAAGCCGAAGACCGCCCTGCTGCATATCGGAACAGCGAAGACGGGAACGACCTCGATCCAGAGGTGGCTGGCCAACGCCCAAAACGACGGAAGCCTTGCGCCGGTTCGTTATCCGCTGTGGGCGGGAGGCCACAATCATCAACGTCTGGCTACGCTATACAAACCCTACGAAGACTTACCGCCGGGACACCGCCAAAGCTACGGCCCGAGTGGCGAAAGCTATAGACGAATGCGCGAGCGGTACCGAGCTTTCTTGTTTGACGAGCTCCGCGCAGCGAGTGGCGCGGTTCTTTCAGGGGAGTCATTGTGCGACCTCCTCTCCCCCCTCCTCGCCGCACGCCTGCGCGTGGACTTGGAGTCACTGGGTTTCCGGGAATTCCACGTGGTCCTCTATATTCGCGACCCAGCTGATTACTTCCTCTCAGTTACGCACCAGAACCTCAAGATGGCAGTCAGATCACCGGTCGTCCAGGACCCCGCGATCTTCAGATACGAATTCCTGCGGATAGCGGAGACATGGGAACAGGCATTCCCAGGCAAGTTGATCATTCGGAAGTTCCCCACCGATCAAGGACACGACATTATCGACGATTTCGCCGTCGTCATGCAGCAGTGCTTCGGTATAGCGCCGCCCCGGGTTCCGTTACGGATGAACACCACGCATTCCGCCGAAGCCATGAAGATCATGCAGGATTATCGGGCAGCCCGCGGGACCAGCTCCGAAATCCTGACGCCGGATGTTGCGCGGCTCAGCGAGTTCTTGGGATGGTCCAGACAGCTCATACCACAGACAAAGCCCGTGCTGAAACCGGAAGTGGCCGAACAAATCCGGGTGAATCACAAAGATGACGCCGAGGCGATCTCCTCCCGCTACGGTGTGGATCTGGGTCTGCAGAACTGCGGTCCAGGATCTACATTCCCTCGTAGTAGACCCTTTCGCGTCGATGAGATCCTCGAGTCCGTCGACCCGGAAGTCGTCGATGAACTGTTGCTGCTCCTAGCCAGGATCCACCTCGGCCATAAGCGGTCGCTGACATGGCGTATCGCCGCTTGGGCTTACCGCCGCATCCCGCCTGAGCGTCGTCCGGTTCGCGCCGTGTCCTGGGTACGGTCGCGCATCAACCGGGAGAATCGCTGGATAAGACCCATCGCTTCGCCGTGATAGACGGGCTCAGTGTCGATGAAGGGGCCTACCTCGTCGAACGCATCCAACTCGGCGCCCCCCTGCCCGATGTCCTCGCGCTCTACAGTGCGCTGTCCGCACACACGGCGGCTGGCTGAACTGATGGGTTTATGGCCTGGGTGAGGGGGCGGGCAGGCATTGAGAAGCGGCCTTGGCCAGCCATGCCGTGAGGAGTTCCCGCCGGTTGTCGCGGCCCGTCGCTTGCGCCATGTACAACAGGAAATCGGGTGGTGTGTTGCCGGAATCGCGCAGGCGTCGGGCCCAGTGCCGCTCCAGAAACTCGATCGGTCCCGGTCTGGCAAGTATCCCCCGGACCGCCGACCAGTAGGCGAGGCGCTCGCGCCAGTTGGACGGAAGCCGTTGCAGTTGCACTAGAACGCGGTCTGGCACCGGCACGCCGAACTCGCGGGCCAGGAACTCCAGCCCGGCGGTCAATCCGAGGCTCACACCGGGCCGCCGCGCGCGCTCGATCACGGTGTCCCAGTCGATTTCGCCGCCGCTGACTTCGAAGAGCATGATCGCGTCGGCCACCCAGCGCAGCGGTGAACCGTCGCCCGGAAACGCGTTGGCCACCGCCATCACCAGGCAGTCGGTGACCGAGGGCAGCAGCACGGGTCGTTGCAGAAGCGTGGCCGAGACAGCGGATTTGAAGATTCCGCTGTCGTCGCCCGCTGTCTTAAATGCCGACCAGTGCAGATCTACGCGAGAACCGTCTGAGTCGTGGCAGTTCCAGCCATGGGTGTGGGGAAATCGAGGAGGGGCGAGGTCCGATTCGTAGCCGGCAGCGAGCAGAACCTCAAGCGCGCGCTCGGCATCTGATTCCGGAACCAGGACGTCGACGTCGACGATGCGGCGCAGCCCGATGCGCCGTTCGGCGACGGCAATCATCGCCGCACCCTTGATGAAGACGACCGGGATTCCGGCATCTGTGAGCAGACCGGCCGCTTGGAGACCGCCGGTCAGGGTGACGGCATTGCGGGCGAGGGACTGCCGGTAGACCCCCTTCAGCAGCGGCAGGTCCTCGGCATCGATCCCCGCAGCCTCGCGGTTAGCCCACAGTTGCGAGTACATCCGGCCGGATGCCTCGTCGACGGTCTCCAGTTGCAGTCCGCGCGCCTTCCAGCGCCGCCAGGCGGGAGCGGCCACCTCGGCCGGCATCAGCGCCGCCTTGAGAAGGTCCAACTGAGCCGGGGTGGGGAAGGGCAAAAGCTCGGGGGCCGGCCGGGTTCGGTGGTCGGCGCGCAGTTCCTCCAGCCGGGTCCGGAACGTGATGTCTGGTCTCATGACTGGTCTTTCCGGTGCTGCTGGTACATGGCCGATCGCTCACGGGCCAGTTTGAGATATTCCTGGTGAAGCGCCGGGCGTTGCCGGCGGGTTAGGTTGGCCTCGTGACCGCGCCGGTAGAGCAGCACCTCCGGCAACTCGATAGTGGGGATGCCCAGGTCGCGCGCCCGCAGCACCCAGCGCATAGGGGCGATCAGACTGTTCCCCAGGGGGCCCAGTCGCGCGGCGGCCCCCCGGGTGATGAGAGCGGCGCCGAGCATGGCCCATTCCGTCTGCTCCAGGAGGGTGCCGTCCGCGGTCATCGACTGCTGCAGGCCGAGAATCAACTGGCAGCCGGTCACTTCGCCGGCTGCGCGGAGTCCGGCGGCGACGCGACCCTCAGGCCACAGATCGTCGGCATCGAGAAATGCCAGCCACTCGGATTTCGTCGCTGCGATCCCAGCATCGAGATTCTCCCCGGCGGACGGTCCATTCGAGATCACCAGCCGAACACGTGAATCGGGATGGCACGCCGCCAGATTCGCTGTCGGAGTGCCGTTCTGGTGCGTCGCGATCACCAACTCGGCAATTTCCGACTGCCGCAGCACGGATTCGACCGCCTCCCGCAGGAACGGCTCCGCCGGACGTGCTGGGATGATGGCGGCGACGTTGGTCACGGGTACCCCTCGTCGCGGTCCCGGTGCGATGACCGCTTCCTGGCGATCGAGGCCCGGGCGATCGCCAGGTGTTCGCGCACCCTCAACTCCTGGTCGCCGGATGTGTTGTTTGCGTGGATGCGTCGCTCCACGAGGATCTCGTCGATCACGGCGGATCGCAGTCCGAGATCTTGGGCGCGCGCCGTCCACGCGACATCCTCGGAGATTTTGATCCCGTCGGTCGCGAAGCCCCCGGCCCGTTCGAAAGCCGTTCTGCGGTAGAGGGTTGCACTTGGCGCCAGCGACGGTTCCGGAATGCCTTCGTCCCAGGACGGCTTCCACCACGGCGGCCGCGCGGCACCGGGATCTCGAAACATGGCGCATAGCGCGCCGACGAAGGCAATGTCCGGTTGAGTGGCCAAAAAAGACACCTGGCGAGCAAGTTTGTCCGGGCGCCAGCGGTCATCGTGATCCAGACATGCGATCACATCTCCATCGACGGTCGGAACAGCTATGTCGCAGGCGCGCGCGTATCCCAGGCGTTCGGTCCTGATCACGCGGGCCCCGAACTCACGCAACAAATCTCCGGTGCCATCGGTCGATCCGTCGTCGACGGCGACGAAATCGCAGGGCTGCAGCGTCTGGGAGGCGATCGAGTCAAGGGCCTCCCGCAGGTAAGACATGCCGTTGAAGACGACCATGACAAGTCCGGCTTGCAAGTCAAACAAAGGAGTCCATCGCTTTCCGTAGGGACTTGCGGCTTACTTCGATGTTGAATTGTGTCCGCAGGAGGGTTGCGGCCCGCGTGGCGATCTCCCGCCCGCGGGCCGGGTTGCGCAGGATCTCGACGACTGCAGCGGCGAGTTCGGCGTCGCTCTCGCCCCGCAGCACGTGGACGCCGTGCACTGCCGGTATGCCTCGCAGCCCGTCGGCAGTTGCCACCACCGGTAACATCCGCGCGAAGGATTGCAGCACTTTGGTTTTCACCCCGCTACCGCCGGTCAGTGGCACCATCATCACCGCCGCTGAACGCAGAACGGGTCTGACATCGGGCAGGTGGCCCGCGACCTTGAGGCCGGGCCGTTCGTCCGCGGCCGCGACAAGCCAGTCCGGTGGCGCGGCACCGACCACCGTCAGCGTTGTGGGACCCAGTTCGGCTTGCACCAGCGGCCAGACACGATCGACCAGCCGTCGGACCGCGAACTCGTTATCCCGGTAGCCGAGATAGCCCAGAAACACAATCCCGGACCGCGGCCCTGGGGCAAGATCGGTGTCCTCGCTGGCGGCATCGACCGCGGTTATGACGTGAATCTCGGTCTCTGCGGAAAGGGCGCGCAGCGCATCGGCATCCTCTTCGGAGGTGACGAACACTGCGTCGGCTTCCGCGACCACCTCACTTTCAGCGCTCCGGTCCTGCAGGGCGGCCGAAAGCACGGCACGGCTCCCAGTGTGTTTCGCCAATCGAAACTTGTTCAAGTGCTCCACATGTGTTGCGTCGTAGACGAACCGGCAGCCGGGGCACTGCCGCCGGGCGAGGGGGAGTATCGCCTGGGCAACCTCCAATCGGCTAGCGATCACCACGTCGAAATGGGGGCCGTGCCGGCTCATCCACTCCTCCACGCGGCCGTCGCGGGCGGCGATGCCGACGCCGAGGTCCTCGAGGCGCCGCGCTGTGGCGACAAGATCCACCGGCCAGGGCCGCAGGCTGGCGAACGTCACCCGGTGGCCCTCGTCGCGCAGCAACTGCAGCAGGGTCACCATGCGCGCAGCGCCGCCGTCGCGGCTGGCTTGCGGCGGCTCGTTATCGACGACCAGCAGGTTGCTCATAGGGCAAGCGCTTCGCGGATCGCCGGAATGCCCTGGTCGGCTCCCAGGTTGAGGTGGTAGGCCGGCAGCGCGCGGGCCAAGGCGACCATCAACCCCATGTCGGGGTGATCGTCGTGCGGCGCTTGCAGAAGCGTCGACGGCGCCAGCGCCCGCAGGGCCGCTGCGGGGCTGGCTTCGGTGAGCGAAGACACGGGACTGCCCGTGATGCGGGGTAGTAGAACCGTTGTCAGCGTTAGGCTTTCGGTCATCGTGCCGGGCAGGTCGCGGCCGATGATCAGGGTCTGGCGGCGGTCGATTCCGTGCGGTCCGCCGTCGCGTTCGCCGACCTTGACTGAGCAGTACAGATTCCAGGCCTGCACCCGTCGTCCGTCGAGTTCGACGGCAGCGTAGTCGTCCCCGACCACCTGCATGCCGGCGTGGATGGCGGCCAGTGTCGTCGTGGACTTTCCCGAACCGCCGGGTCCGGCCAGCAGGGCGCCGCGGCCGTCGACCCCGACGACGGCTCCGTGGAGGAGTTGCCGATGCGGTCCGGCCAGAGCGAAGTGCAACGCGTTACGCAATGGGGCCGCCCGATCCCATGGCCTCACCCCATCGAGACCCGCGAACCAGCAGCACGCGAGCCGCCGTCCGGCGTCCCACAGCATCAGGCTGGAACCGTCCGCCGCCGCCGTCGCCCGGACCGGCCCCTGCGACAGGCCCGCCACGGCGCCGCCGCGCCCCAGATTCTCCGGGCCCCATGGGAACTGTGACAGCGGGAAACTCCCGACGATCAAGCGGGTCGGATCAGCGGCGGCGGGGATCTCGTGATGGTGGATTGCGGGCAGTAGCGCGGCGCCCAGGCCGGGATCCGCGACGACAAGCCGAAGGTCGTCACCCGCGATTCGCATGTTCACGTGTTGAGCGGCCTCGGCGGCGCGCGATGCCTCGGCGACCACTATCTCGCGGAAATCCTGAGCCGCCGGTGCGAGGGGTGCGGCGAAGTTCATCGCTACGGCGCGATAGTCGGCCAGCCGGCGCCGCGTTCGACGTCGTGCACCGGATCGGCCAGCAGATGGGCCTGCAGGTCGTTGTAGACGCGCAGACGGGGGACTTCGAAGCTGCCGAGGTCGCCGTCGTTGCCCGGCGCATCGGTTGGAGGCGTTGTGATCAGGCCCTCATCGAAGAGTTCCCGGTGGAAGGCGAGGATCGCTGAGGTCACGGCCCCAGGGTCCGCTCCGTGCTCGGAGGCCAAGTGTGAGCCGGACTCGTCGGCGGTTTCCCCGGCCAGCAGTCGTGACCACAGGTCGGCGCCGGAGCCCTCGATCGAGTAGTAGTTGCCGGTCGCAAGGTTGATCACGACGGTTTCGCCGTCGATTGTCTCGTGAACTATCTGGCTCCCCAGCACGCGTCCATTGAACATGATCTGAGCCGAATGTTCATCTCAGGTACTTACGGCCCAGCGTCCCGATCACCTCGGCGGCCGCGCGTTGGCCGGAGCTCACGGCACCGTCCATGAAACCAGTCCACTCGTCGACCGTTTCGGTGCTGGCCCAATGCAGCGGGCCCGCCGGGCCCCAAGCCCTGAAGCTGCCTGCTTTTGACCGCGAGGTTCATCTGCGGCGGACTCGTACGC
>DAIPYT010000143.1:0-7597 GCA_036782595.1 Mycobacterium sp.
GGCCCGGTAGGAGACCACCCGAGGACCGAACAGCGATGCCCAACAGTTCTGCACCGCCTCGATCAGGTCCGCTTCGCCCCGGACATTGGTATAGGTCTCGTTCATCCCCGCGAAGGAGGCGTCCGCGCCGTCCTCCCCGGTGGCCGACGACCGCACCGCGACGTAGCAATCGGGGCCCATGGCGCGGTAGGAGGCGAGGATGTGGTCACGAACTTCACCAGCCATCCCGGCCTTGAGCACAATGACTTTCATCTTCGCGCACATCTCGTCGAACCGGCTGGTGTCCAGCGCGTGCAGCATGGCCTCGCGGTGGGCGGCATTGAGTTCGTCGGTGACCCCGGCAGCTTTCATCGTTTCCAGATAGGAATCGCGCAGCACCACGAATCCGGGCGGGACGGGCAACCCGGCGGCCACCATCTCGCCCATGTTGGCGCCTTTGCCGCCGGCTTCTTCGGCGTCTGCCATACCCAGATTGGCGATGTCTTCGACGTACACGGACGCTCCTCGTTCCTCAGGTGGTTAAGCAGATCTCCCTCGCCGCGGCGAGGGAGTCTGCCAGTTCTCGGGTGGTGTCGATGCGATGCGCCTCCGGCCAGGTGCCGTGGTCGGCGTCGCCTGCGGCCAGTACCGTGGCGATCTCGGGCGTGACCTGCGAGGTGGTGGACGTGCGCGAGCGGATCCGGTCGACGGTGGCGTCCAGTGGCGCGGCGCAGGACAATTCGACGATCCTCGCCGAAGCGTCACCCGCGACACCACGGGCGCGCTCCCGGTAGTCCGGGTCGCTCCAGGTGCCGTCGAGGACGACGGTGCGCCCCTGAGCCAGGTTCACCCGCGCCTGGGCCAGCACAGCCTGGTAGACGGCCTCGATATTGGCCGGGGAGTAGAGGCCGGCACCGAGAACGCCGGGTTCACCGCTGATCTCGCCGCGGGCGACCATCTGGGCGCGTACATCGTCGGTGGAGATCACCTGGGCGCCGATCGGGGAGGCCAGGCCGTGAGCCAGCGTGGTCTTGCCGGTACCCGGGCCCCCGCCCACCATGATCAACCGCACCGACCCCGACCGTAGATGGGCCAGGGCGATATCGAGATGGCGGCCCGCGTCGGCGGCGGCCTCCGGGTTGCCCTGGGTGTAACGAACACAGTCGACCTTGGCCCGTACCACCGCGCGGTAGGCGATGTAGAAGTGCCGCAACGACTCCGGTGCATCCTCGTGCGCCAGAACCAGATAGCGGTCGAGGAAGAACTCGGCGAGATCGGGCCGGCCCAGGTACTCCAGGTCCATCGCCAGGAAGGCGGCGTCGTCGACGACGTCGACATAGCGCAGGTGGTCGTCGAACTCCAGGCAGTCCAACAGGGCCGGTCCGGCGGGCAGGCAGAAGATGTCGTCGGCCAGCAGGTCGGCATGGCCGTCGACGATCCGGCCGCGACCGACCCGCAGGTTCAACAACTCCGCACGCCCGGCCAGGAAAGCCATTGCGCGGCTCTCGATTTCGGCAACAGTGGCGACATCCATGCCGGGTACCACCCCAGCGGCGTAGCGGCCGAGTTCGGCCATGTTCTCCTGCCAGCGCCCGCTCACCGCCCCGACACCGGCCTGCTCGTCGACCTCCGGGCCCCGATGAGCACCGGCGTGGAAAGCGGCCAGAATCTCGGCGATCGCCGTCAACGGCCCGGTCACATCCTGCCCCCTGCGCACCATGGTGGACAGCCGGACGTCGTCGGGGTGGCGGCGCATCACGATGACCGGTTCAGGGACACCGCCCTGCGGCGACTCGAAATGACCGACACCCAGGTAGCTGTCCGGCGCCAGCCGACTGTTGAGGGCGACCTCGTGGGCACAGGCCTGCTCCCGACTGGCCGGGGTGGAGAAGTCGAGGAAATCTGTGGCGACCGGCTTTTTCACCTTGTAGGCCAGGTCGCCCAGAAGGATCACAAGTCCGGTGTGCGTCTCAGCGACCTGGGGATGCAGGGCGGCACCGGCCATGGTGTCGATCCTGCCCGGTCAGGCCCGCGAATGCGAGGGTACAAAGCCCCGGGTCCTATGGTGGAAGACGGGGAAGCTCAGGGGGTGCCATGTCGGCGACGGGAATCGACAGCCAGACACTGGGCAAGGTGGTGCAGTTGGCGTGCCGGGCGCCCTCCGTGCACAACAGTCAGCCGTGGCGCCTGGTGGCCGAAGCGGGACGGTTGAGACTTTTCCTGCAGCCGCACCGCATCCCGCGCGCCACCGATCTGTCCGGCCGGGAGTCGGCGATCAGTTGCGGGGCGCTACTGAATCACATCGGGGTCGCGGCGGCCGCATCTGGATGGAAGGCGCAGATCGCCCACTTTCCCAACCCCAACGACCTCGACCACCTGGCCACCGTCGACTTCCATCCGCTGGAGGTGGTGGGCGAGTCCGACCGGGCCCGGGCCGAGGCGATCCTCGCCCGGCGCACCGACCGGTTGCCGTTCGCCGCGCCGGTGGGCTGGGAGTTCATCGAACCGCTGTTGCATAGCTCCGTCGACCCGGACAGCGCGACGTTTTTCGTGCTGCCCGATTCACGGCGCCCCGAGTTGGCAGAGGCATCCCGGCTGACCGAGTCGCTGCGCCGCCACGACGACTCCTACCACGCTGAATTGCACTGGTGGACAGGCCCTTATCAGACCGCCGACGGCATTCCCTACAGCTCGTTGCCGTCGACCTCCGAGCGCAACCGGGTCGACGTCGGTCGCGCCTTCCCGTCCGATGAGCACCCCGACCGTCGCCCCGAGGTGGACCGCGACCGTTCGGTGATCGTGGTGCTGTCCACCGACGGCGACGGCCGGCGGGAGGCGTTGCGGTGCGGGGAGGCGCTCTCGGGCCTGCTGCTCGAGGCCACCATGGCCGGCCTGGCCACCTGCACGCTGACCCACATCGTCGAACTGGCGGCCGGCCGCGCCGTCATCCGGGGGCTGACCGGTGGGGACGGCGACCCTCAGGTGATCATCCGGATCGGGCAGGCGCCCGCGCTGGGCGACCCGCCGCCGGCCACACCGCGGCGGCCGCTGGCCGACGTGTTGGAAATCCGCTGAGTGTTGGAAATCCGCTAGAACGACTGCTCCGCCCGGTGCTTGACGCCCAGCAGCATGCCGCGGGTCATCAGCGCCATGACCGGGCCCACGGCCTCGGCGCCCAACGCCTCGCCGGGTGCCCGCGTCCGGGTCCGGGTTCGCACCAGCAGCCGGCATCGGTCCTCCCAGTGCGCCACGACATGGAAAGACCACACCCCGTCGAGTGGGACATCCGGCGGCTGCAACCGCAACACGATCGATTCCCCCTCGATGAGTTTCACCACCGGCAGCGCGATGCCCTTGCTCAGCCCCATCCAGCCACGGGGCGCCAGCCTGATCACGTCACCGACGGCCAGGTGCTGCCACTCCGGGTGGATCCGGTCGGCGTTGCGGTGCTTGATGCCGACCAGGTTCTCCAGCTTCTCGTAGCTGTACATCCCGCCGCGGTCGTGGCCCATCTGCACCAGCCACGGCCAGACCTTTCCGGCCGCGGCGTCGATCGAGATGCCCTCGGTGCTCTGCACCGCCGGCTGCTGGACGAGTTCGTCGCCGGGCAGCGCCGACTCGCACTCCTCCTTGGTGGTGCCCCAGTTCCGGTAGTACCGGCGCGCCGCCAGCATTCCCGCACCGGCGATCGCGCTGCCCGCCATCATCCACATACCAGCCAGTCTGGCACCGTCACCCGGCCGGAGAACAGGACTTCGGCCTCTACCAGGGCAGGGGCCGGAATGGTCGGATAGGGGAAGGCAGGGGTGGAACTGGGGAGGGCGATATGACGCGAGCAGGCGGATTGCGCAAACAGAAACCGCGGCGGATCTTCCGGGATCGCCGCGATGCCGGCCGGGTATTGGCCGGAATGCTGGGGGCCTACCGCGACAAACCCGATGTGGTGGTGCTCGGACTGGCCCGCGGCGGACTGCCGGTGGCCTACGAGGTGGCGCTGGCGCTGCGTGCGCCACTGGACGCCTTCATCGTCCGCAAACTGGGTGCGCCGGGCCACGAGGAGTTCGCCGTGGGAGCGCTGGCCAGCGGCGGACGGGTGGTGGTCAATGACGATGTCCTGCGGGGGCTACGGGTCTCCCCCGCGCAACTGCGGGAGGTGGCCGAACGGGAGGGCCGCGAACTGGCCCGCCGGGAGGCGACCTACCGCAAGGGCCGTCCGCCGCTGGACGTCACCGGCAAGACGGTGATCCTGGTCGACGACGGACTGGCCACCGGATCCTCGATGATGGCGGCCGTTCAAGCACTGCGCGATTCGCAGCCGGCGCAGATCGTCATCGCCGTGCCCGCCGCACCGGAGTCCACCTGCCGTGAACTCGCCGCAACGGTCGAGGACATGGTGTGCGCATCGATGCCCACGCCGTTTCTGGCCGTCGGGGAATCGTTTTGGGACTTCACCCAGGTCAGCGACGACGAGGTGCGAGACCTGCTCGCCACTCCGACCACCGGAACGACGCCGGCGCAGACCGGGCCGAGCCCGGCTGAACTGATCGTCCGCGCCGCCGTCGACGCACCCGGCGGAGTCCCGCCCGCCGACGTTCTGGAGGACCTGATCGGCGACGCCCGGGTGGTGCTGATCGGCGAGAGTTCGCACGGCACCCACGAGTTCTACCAGGCCCGTGCCGAGATCACGAAGTGGTTGATTGAGAACAAGGGATTCAATGCCATTGCGGCTGAGGCAGATTGGCCCGACGCCTATCGGGTGAATCGTTATGTCCGCGGCGTCGGGGACGACGAATCACCGGAACAGGCGTTGCGCGGATTCGAGCGCTTCCCGGCGTGGATGTGGCGTAACACCGTGGTGCGCGACTTCGTCGGCTGGCTGCGCTGGCACAACGGCCGCTGCGCGGCGGACGGTAGGCGCCAGACCGGCTTCTACGGCTTGGACCTCTACAGCCTGCACCGCTCGATGCAGGAGGTCATCGACTATCTGGACACCGTCGATCCCCCGGCGGCGGCGCGAGCCCGGGCCCGCTACGCCTGCTTCGACCACTCCGTCGGCGATGACGGTCAGGCCTACGGATACGCGGCCGCCTTCGGCGCCGGACCGAATTGCGAAACCGTGGCCGTCGAGCAACTGATCGAATTGCAGCGCAACGCATCTGAGTACCTGGGGCAGGACGGCGAGCCGGCCTACGACGAGTTGTTCTATGCCCAGCAGAACGCGGTGACGGTGCGCAACGCCGAGGCGTATTACCGCGGCATGTTCGCCGGTCGCGTTACGTCGTGGAATATGCGGGATAAGCACATGGCGCAGACGTTGGGCGCACTCATCGAACATCTGGACTCCGAGGGCGGCCCCCATCCCGGCCCGGCCCGCATCGTGGTGTGGGCCCATAACTCCCATGTCGGGGACGCTCGGGCCACCGAGGTCTCGGCGGACGGCCAGCTGACCATCGGCCAACTGGCACGCGAGCAGTACGGCCCGCATTGCCGGCTGATCGGGCTGTCGACCTACTCCGGCACCGTCACCGCCGCCAGCGACTGGGGTGGTGACGCCGAACGCAAGACGGTGCGGCCCGCACTGCCCGGCAGCATCGAGGAACTCCTCCACGAGACCGGCAAGCCGGCGTTCATGGTGGCGATGCACGACGGCTCGGCGGCGTCAGAAGCGCTGGAAGTGGTTCGACTCGGTCGGGCCATCGGGGTGATCTATCTGCCGCAGACCGAACGACAGAGCCACTATTTCCATGTCCGACCGTCGGATCAGTTCGATGCGATGATCCATATCGACGTCACCAGCGCGCTGGAACCGTTGGAACCGGCCAGTGTCTGGGTCGCCGGGCAGAACCCGGAAACCTACCCGACGGGTCTGTGAGCGCAGGAGGAGTCGGTTTGGATTCGAAGGGATTACCGCGCCCGGACATCGTCACACCGGACATCGTCACACCGGACACTGTCACCCCGGACATTGTCACCCCGGACATTGTCACACTGTGCATGAATCCGGCCCTGGACATCACCACCAGCACCGCGGTGGTGCGGCCGACCGACAAGTTGCGTTGCGCGGCCGCCAGGTACGACCCCGGCGGCGGGGGGATCAATGTCGCCCACGTGGCGCAGGTGCTGGGCGTCTCTTCGCTGGCGGTTTTCCCGGCCGGCGGCCCGGCCGGCGAGTTGGTCGGCAACCTGCTGACCGCTGAAGGCCTTGCGGTGCAGAAGGTTTCGATCGGCGGTTCGACCAGGGAGAGCCTCACCGTCAACGAGATCAGCACCTCCGCTCAGTACCGGTTCGTGCTACCGGGACCGGAGCTGACGGTGGCCGAACAGGCCGAATGCCTGCTGCAGGTTCGCCGGGCGGCGGCGTCCGCGGCGATCGTGGTGGCCAGTGGCAGCCTGCCGCCCGGGGTTCCGGAGGATTTCTACCAGCAGGTCGCAGACGTCTGCGTCGATCAGGATGTGAAGTTCATGCTGGACACCTCCGGCGGCGGACTCACGTCCGTCGGTTCCGGGGTCTATCTGCTCAAACCGAGCCTGCGCGAACTACGCGAGTGCGTCGGCCGCGAGCTGAGCACCGAAGGCGAACAGCTCACCGCGGCCCGGGAACTGATCGACCGGGGAGCCGCCGAGTACGTCCTGGTATCGCTCGGCAACAGAGGCGCCCTGCTGGCCACCGCCGAGGGTGGTCTGCGCTTTCCGCCGGTGGAGGTGCCGGTAGGCAGCGGCGTGGGCGCCGGGGATGCGATGGTCGCCGGGGTCGCGGTGGGCCTGACCCGGGGGTGGACCTTGACCGAGGCCGTGCGTCTGGGCGTCGCGGCCGGCGCGGCGATGCTGCTCACCCCCGGCACCGCACCGTGCACCCGCGCAGACACCGAACGGCTGTTCGCCCAGACCGCCGGCCCGGTCCCGGCGGAAGCGGCGCGATGAGCGGCACAGTAAATGGGGGGCACAATGAAGTGATGGCCGAACCGTTCACACCGCCGTCGATCGTCGTCGGGGTCGACGGGTCGCGGGTCGCTGTGCGTGCTGCGCTGTGGGCCCTCGACGAGGCGATCGGCCGTGACCTGCCGCTGCACCTCGTCGCCGCGGCTGAGGACGGCGATATCGCCGGTGCCGAATCACTCGTTCGCGCCGCTGCCGCTGCGGTTCAGGCCGCCGGCCGGCCGGTCCCGATCACCACCGAGGTCGTTGCGGGCGCACCGACACCGGTTCTGCTGGAGGCGTCCCGTAATGCGGTGATGCTGTGCGTCGGGGCGATCGGCCTCAAGCATTTCGACCATGCCCGGGTGGGGTCGACGGTCACCGCGCTGGTCGCATCTGCGCACTGCCCGGTTGCCGTCGTGCGGGGCGGCGGTTGGCCTGCGCAGGCCCCGCCGGGCTGGGTGGTCGTCGAACTTGACCAAACCCCGGACTCAGCCGCGGTCCTGCAGTACGCCGTCGAGGAGGCGCGAATGCGCCGTGCCCCGCTGCGCGCACTGGGCACCTGGCAGTCCGACGACCACGACGCCGCGGCGCACGCCGAGTCCGAGCGCGCGGTGCGGGTGCACATCGATCGCCGGCTGGAGCAGTGGCGGCACCGCTATCCCGACCTCGATGTGCTACCCGTCGCGGTGCGCGGCTCGGG
>DAIPYT010000144.1:0-7539 GCA_036782595.1 Mycobacterium sp.
CCCCGGCGCACACCAATCTCGGCCTGGCCATCGACCTGCAGGGCAAGGACGGCAAGCGCGCACTGGTCGTTGCCGCCATCAAGGACTGCGAGAGCAAGGGTTTCTCCGAGTTCGTCGCCGCCTACGAGGACATCGTGCGGCGCGCCCGCGACGGCAAGCTCACCGCCGAAGACTTCGCCGGCGTCACGATCTCGCTGACCAACCCCGGAACCATCGGCACCGTGCACTCGGTGCCGCGCCTGATGGCCGGCCAAGGCGCGATCATCGGCGCCGGAGCCATGGAGTACCCGGCGGAGTTCCAAGGTGCCAGCGAGGAACGCATCGCCGACCTCGGCGTCGGCAAGCTGATCACCCTCACGTCGACCTACGACCATCGCATCATTCAGGGCGCGGAGTCCGGCGACTTCCTGCGCACCATCCACCAGTTGCTGCTCTCCGACGACTTCTGGGACGAAATCTTCGTCGATCTCGGCATCCCCTACGAGCCGGTGCGCTGGCGCACTGATAACCCGGACTCGATCGACGATAAGAACGCCCGCGTTCTGGAGTTGATCGCGGCCTACCGCAACCGCGGACATCTGATGGCCGACATCGACCCGCTGAGGTTGGACAAGAACCGATTCCGGATGCACCCGGACCTCGACGTCCTCAGCCACGGACTGACCCTGTGGGATCTCGACCGCGAATTCAAAGTGGACGGGTTCGCCGGCGCGCAGCACAGGAAACTGCGCGAGGTGTTGTCGGTGCTGCGCGACGCCTACTGCCGGCACATCGGCGTGGAGTACACCCATATCCTCGAGCCCGAGCAGCAGAAGTGGCTGCAGGAACGCATCGAGATCCCGCACGACAAGCCGACGGTCGCCCAGCAGAAGTACATCCTGTCCAAGCTGAACGCGGCCGAGGCGTTCGAGACCTTCCTGCAGACCAAATATGTTGGGCAGAAGCGCTTCTCGCTGGAGGGCGCGGAGTCGGTGATTCCGATGATGGACGCGGTGATCGACCAGGCCGCCGAGCATGGACTCAACGAAGTTGTCATCGGTATGCCGCACCGCGGCCGGCTCAACGTGCTGGCCAATATCGTCGGTAAGCCCTATTCACAGATCTTCAGCGAGTTCGAAGGCAACCTCAACCCTTCGCAGGCGCACGGCTCGGGCGATGTGAAGTACCACCTGGGCGCGACCGGCACCTACATCCAGATGTTCGGCGACAACGACATCGAGGTGTCGCTGGTGGCCAACCCCTCGCACCTCGAAGCCGTCGACCCGGTCCTGGAGGGCCTGGTGCGCGCCAAACAGGACTTGATCGACGGCGTCAGCGGGGGTGGGCCCATCGACGAGTCGCTTGAGTTCACCGTGGTCCCGCTCATGCTGCACGGCGATGCCGCGTTCGCCGGGCAGGGCGTGGTCGCCGAGACGCTGAACCTCGCCTCACTCAAGGGCTACCGAACCGGCGGCACCATCCACATCGTCGTCAACAACCAGATCGGCTTCACCACCGCGCCGGAGTTCTCCCGGTCTGCCGAGTACTGCACAGACGTCGCGAAAATGATCGGCGCACCGATCTTCCACGTCAACGGCGACGATCCGGAGGCGTGCGTCTGGGTGGCCCGGCTGGCGATGGACTTCCGCGAAAGGTTCAACAAGGACGTCATCATCGACATGCTGTGCTACCGCCGGCGCGGCCACAACGAGGGCGATGACCCGTCGATGACCAACCCGGCGATGTATGACGTCATCGACACCAAGCGCGGGGTTCGCAAGAGCTACACCGAGGCGCTGATCGGCCGCGGCGACATCTCCATCAAGGAGGCCGAGGACGCACTGCGCGACTACCAGGGCCAACTGGAGCAGGTGTTCAACGAGGTCCGGGAGCTGGAAAAGCACGCGGTCGAACCGAGCGAGTCGGTCGAGGCCGCGCAGATGATTCCGCGCGGGATGACCACCGCCGTGGACAAGGCTCTGCTGGCCCGCATCGGTGACGCGCATCTGACCGTGCCGGAAGGTTTCACCGTCCACCCGCGGGTCAAGCCGGTGCTGGAGAAGCGCCGCGAGATGGCCTACGAGGGCAAGGTCGACTGGGCGTTCGGAGAACTGCTCGCGCTGGGCACCTTCCTGGCCGAGGGCAAGCTGATCCGGTTCTCCGGCCAGGACACCAAGCGCGGCACCTTCACCCAGCGTCACGCCGTGGTGATCGATCCGCACACCGGCGCGGAGTTCACCCCGCTGGATCTGCTCACCCTGAACCCGGACGGTACGCCGACCGGGGGCCGCTTCCTGATCTACGACTCGCCTCTGTCGGAGTACGCAGCCGTCGGTTTCGAGTACGGCTACTCGGTGGGCAACCCCGAGGCCATCGTGCTGTGGGAAGCGCAGTTCGGCGACTTCGTCAACGGCGCACAGTCGATCATCGACGAATTCATCAGCTCGGGCGAGGCCAAGTGGGGGCAACTCTCCGACGTCGTGCTGCTGCTGCCGCACGGCCACGAGGGTCAGGGGCCGGACCACACCTCCGGCCGGATCGAACGGTTCCTGCAGTTGTGGGCAGAGGGCTCGATGACCATCGCACTGCCGTCGACCCCGGCCAACTACTTCCACCTGTTGCGCCGGCACGGCCTCGACGGGGTGCACCGGCCGCTCATCGTCTTCACCCCGAAGTCGATGCTGCGGAACAAAGCCGCGGTCAGCGACCTGCGCGACTTCACCGAGCGCAAGTTCTGCTCGATCCTGGAGGAGCCGACCTACACCGACGGCGACGGGGACCGCACCAAGGCCACCCGGGTGCTGTTGACCAGCGGCAAGATCTACTACGAGTTGGAAGCCCGCAAAGCCAAGGACCAGCGCGACGATGTTGCGATCGTGCGGATCGAGCAATTGGCGCCGCTGCCCAAGCGGCGTCTGGCCGCCACCCTCGACGAGTATCCCAATGCGCGGGAGTTCTTCTGGGTGCAGGAGGAGCCGGCCAACCAGGGCGCCTGGCCGACCTTCGGACTGAGCCTTCCGGAACTGCTCCCCGACAAGCTCACCGGTATCAAGCGGATCTCCCGTCGGGCGATGTCGGCCCCGTCATCGGGGTCGTCGAAGGTGCACGCCGTCGAGCAGCAGGAGATCATCGACGAGGCATTCGGGTGATCACCCGGGCCACGCACGCCAGGGTCGCCGTGGCCGGCATCGTGGTCGGGATATCGCTGCTGGGTTCGCCCGCACCGGCAGCCCACGCCGATTTGGCTGACAATGACTCCCCGTCGGTGACCTCCGCGTCGAGCAGCAGTCGGGGTCTACCGTCGCGCCGGTCGATGCCGCGCCAGGTGAAGGCAGAAGCTGCAACCAAACAACGGACCGCACCGGCGACAGCACGCCGGCCGACCAAGATCGCGGCGCCCTCGGCCAGGGTTTCACGTCCAACCGCCGCCGCGTTGGCGAAGGCGACGAGCACCTCGCCGATAGTGGCATTGCTGTTCAACACCACGCCCACTCTGAGCCCCACCCAGAGCCCTCCGGCCTCCGACGGTGTGGTGCGCGGATCGCTCAACGCCGGCGACCCCGACGGTAACGCCCTGAGCTACAAGGTGGTCCGTGCGCCGGCCTACGGCCAGGTGGACATCGACACCGCCGGGCGGTTCACCTACACCCCCGCCGTCGCAGGACAATTGGCGGCGAGCGACACCTTCGAGGTCGCCGTCAGCGATGCCGACGGCGGCTTCCACATGCACGGCATACTCGGCCTGGTCAACCTGTTGACCTTCGGGCTGATCGGGACGTCGGGGCACACCGCCAACCGCACCGTCACGGTCGGCATCGGTCCGGCTGTCGACCCGAGAGCCTACGTCCTGGCCGCCTCTCCCGGCGTGGTCGTGAAAGCGATTCAGACAGTGGGTGATTCGCCCCCGGGAGCCACCTACCCGATGGTCGGTTCGCCGGACGGCATGGGACTGTTCGACAACGGCGACGGCACCTTCACCCTGCTAATGAATCACGAACTCTCGTCGGGCTCGGGTGCGGTTCACGACCACGGTGCCACAGGTGCCTTCATCTCCCGGTGGGTCATCGACAAGCAGACTCTTGGGGTCATCAGTGGCTCCGATCTGATTCAGCGGGTATTCAGCTGGAACTCCGCGACCCAGAGTTCGGATCCCTCGAGCAGCGCGCTGGCGCTGAGCCGCTTCTGCTCAGGTGATCTGGCGGCCCCGTCGGCCTACTTCCACGACGGCATGGGGTCTACCCAGCAGATCTACCTGACCGGCGAGGAAGGCGGGTCGGGTCGAGCGTTGGCAACGGTCGCAACCGGCCCGACTGCCGGTGACGGCTACATTCTCGGCAAGTTCAGTCCCGGCACCAACGGGTCCGGATTACCCGGCACGGCAAGCTGGGAGAACCTGCTGGCCAATCCACTGGGGCAGCAGAAGACCGTCGTCATCGGCAACAACGACGGCGGCAGCGGAGTCATGGCCGGGGCGCTGGCGGTGTATGTGGGCACCAAACAGAACACCGGCACCGAAGTCGACAAAGCCGGCTTGACCAACGGTGTGGTGAGGTTCGTGCAGGTGCCCGGCAATCCCTTCGAGATCACCGACCCGGTGACCCGGGCCACGGGTATCAGCAGCGGTAGTTCCTTCACCCTCAGCGATGTCGCGTCGACGTCGTTTTCCCGGCCGGAGGACGGTGCCTGGAACCCGGCCAACCCCAATGAGTACTACTTCGTCACCACCGACCGGCTCGATCAGGCCTCCGACGGCGTGGGGTCCCAGGTCGGCCGCAGCCGGTTGTGGCGTCTGAACTTCTCCGACATCACCAACCCTGAACTGGGCGGAACGATCGACCTGCTGATAGACGGCGACACCGTCGCCGGCGGCAAGGTCAACATGCTCGACAACATGACCATCGACCGCAACGGGCGCATCCTGCTTCAGGAGGACACCGGCGGGGCTGCCCATAACGCCAAGATCTGGCGATACGACATCGCCAGCGACACTCTGACATTGATCGCCAGACACGATCCGGCCCGCTTCGGCGATATCGGGGTGCCGGCCACCAGACCGTTCACCATCAACGAGGAATCCTCGGGAATCATCGACGCCCAGGACGTCCTCGGGCCGGGCTGGTTCCTGCTCACGGTGATGGCGCACTACCCACTGGGGGGAGCACTGGTCGAGGGCGGACAGTTGCTGGCGCTCTACGACCCGGTGCCCGCCTAGCGCCCAGCGGGGTTCAGTTGCCGAAAAGCGGGAGAAGCGGCGTGCCGTCGGCAAGGCTTTCGGTGACGTTCTGAACCGCCTTCGGGCACAGGAACGAGATCGCCGTGCCGGCGAACATGGTCGACGCACCCAGCGGACGGCCGATCGCATCGGAAACCTTGGACGCGATATCGGCGGTGTTCTGTCCACGCTCGGCCAGCATCGGGCACAGTGACTCGCCGACGGCGACCGCCTTCGCGGGGTCGATCCCGGTGATATCCAGACCATCGAGAGTGGTCAGGAAATCATCGACGGTGTCCGCGGTGTCGGCTTGAGCGGGTGCGGCCAGGATCCCGCCGGCCAAACCGGCAGCGAGAACCAGGGTCATAGCGCGCATCTTCATGTTGGTGGCATCGTATTGGCGCTCGCGGGCGTTACGGGTCCGAATCCGCGCTGTTACTCTTCAACCGACTCGACACCCGTCAAATAGGAGCGTTCATGCAGGGATTCGCCGGCAAAGTGGCTGTCGTGACCGGGGCCGGTTCGGGCATCGGGCAAGCACTGGCGATCGAATTGGGCCGCTCCGGGGCGTCGGTGGCCATCAGCGACGTCGACACCGAGGGATTGAAGGTCACCGAGGACCGCCTCGCCGCGATCGGCGCCAAGGTCAAAGCCGACCGCCTCGACGTCACCGAACGGGAGCGATTCCTGCTCTACGCCGATGAGGTCAAGGGGCACTTCGGCAAGGTCAACCAGATCTACAACAACGCCGGCATCGCCTTCAGCGGCGATGTCGAGATCACCGGGTTCAAAGACATCGAACGAGTGATGGACGTCGACTACTGGGGAGTGGTCAACGGCACCAAGGCATTCCTGCCGCACCTGATCGCCTCCGGCGACGGGCACATCATCAACATCTCCAGCATCTTCGGACTGTTCGCGGTGCCCGGCCAGGCCGCCTACAACTCGGCCAAGTTCGCCGTCCGCGGGTTCACCGAGGCGCTGCGCCAGGAGATGATGCTGGCCAACCATCCGGTCAAGGTCACCACCGTCCACCCCGGCGGGATCAAAACCCCCATCGCCCGCAACGCCGGCGCCGTCGAAGGCCTCGACCAGGAGAGCCTGGCCAAGTTCTTCGACTCCAAACTGGCCCGTACCAGTCCGGAGCGCGCCGCGCAGATCATCCTGGAAGGGGTCGCCAAGAATAAGGCGCGGGTGCTCGTCGGCACCGACGCCAAGATCTTCGACGGCTGGATTCGGATTGCCGGGCCGAGCTACCAAAAAATGCTGGTGGCACTGGCCCGTCGGGCGATGCCGCCAACTCGGTGACCACCTGGCGGACCTAGCGCCCCAACGGATTTGCCGCCAGCCAGTCCTCGGCCACCATACGAGGGTCGGCCCCCGACGTGACCCGGTCCATCATGCCCACCAGCGACGCGGTGTCGAGCACACCCGCGATCTCGTTGATGGCCCGCAGCTGCAGCTGACCCATCTCATTGCGCCGGTAGAGCGCGACGACGTTCTGGGCCGGAATCAGTGTCGGCTTGCGGTCGACGAGCACGACGACGTTCCCCGGCACACCGGTCGCGGCGGTGGTGGTCCAGGCCGCTGTCACCGATCCGGAGCGCAGCCCGTCGAAAAGCGCCGGCGGCGTGCCGAATTCACGCGGGGGCCGCAGGGAGCAGTCCCCCACCTGACTCTGCGGACGCGTGCCGGTCAGCGCGCCCACGCTCACCTTGGAGCAATTGCGCACCAGCGCGGTGAGGTCGCGACCATCCCATGCCGCGGCCGTCGACTCGGTGACCGCCAGGGCCGGCTTATCCTCGGCAGCCACCGCATAGTCACCGACGGCCATACCCTCCGGCAGCGCTCCGGCAAGGGCCCGGTACACCTGTTCGGCCGATCGGGCCGTGGACCCCGGATCGAACCGCTGCAGCAGACGTCCGGTGAAACCCGCCGCCACTCCGACCTTCCCGGCGTCCAGTGCCGCCAGCGGATCGTCGGAGATCGCCACGTCGGCGGCGGTCCCGTAATAGCGCAAACCCGCGGCGTAGATATTGGCCAGCAGGGTGTTCTGCGGGTCAGCGGACGCTCCAACGTTCAGCGACGGCCCACCACCAGGGCTGGCGCACCCTGCGGCCAGCACGGCCAGCACGGCCAGCAGTCGACCGATTGCCCGTGACATGGGCTTGAACTCACACCTCGGCGGCAGCGGCCACCGCGGCGGCGACCGCCGGTCCGACCCGCGGATCCAGCGGGCTGGGCACGATGTGGTCGGCGGCGAGGTCGTCGCCTACCACCGAGAAAATCGCTTCGGCGGCAGCCACTTTCATCTTCTCGGTGATCCGGCGGGCACCGGCGTCCAGCGC
>DAIPYT010000145.1:0-7438 GCA_036782595.1 Mycobacterium sp.
GTGTGCAGTAGCTCGCGGACCGACGGCCGGGTGCCGTAGGGGCGCAGCATCACACTGGCCGGGCGCGGCCGGACCTTCAGCGGCCACCAGAACCAGCGGCCCATCAGCGCGGCGATCGACGGTGTCATGAACGACCGCACGATCAGGGTGTCGAACAGCAGGCCCAGCCCGATCGTCGTCCCGATCTGACCGAGCACCCGCAGGTTGGAGAAGTAGAACGAGCCCATCGTCGCGGCGAACACCAGACCGGCGGCGGTGACCACCCCGCCGGTGGAGGCCATCGCCCGGATGATGCCGGTGTTGAGACCCGCCCCGATCTCCTCCTTGAGCCGCGATATCAGCAGCAGGTTGTAGTCCGACCCGACGGCCAGCAGCAGAATGACGGCCAGCGCCAACACGATCCAGTACAGGTCGATGCCGAACAGCCGCTCCCACACCAGGACCGACAATCCGAACGAGGCGCCCAGCGACAGCGCGACGGTGCCGACGATCACCAGCGCGGCCACGATGCTGCGGGTGATGAACATCATGATCAGCAGGATCAGGCTCAGCGCGGAGATGCCGGCGATCAGCAGGTCGTACTTGGCCGAGCGCTGGATGTCGCCGAAGGCCGAGGCGGTGCCGGCGAGGTAGACCTTCGCGCCGGCCAACGGGGTGCCCTTGAGGGCCTCCTTGACCGACTTCTCGATGGCCGGGATGTGCGAAATGCCTTCCGGGGTGGCGGGATCGCCCTCGTGGGTGATGATCATCCGCGCGGCCTTGCCGTCCGGGGACATGAACATCGACATGCCGCGCTTGAACTCGGCGTTCTTGAAGACCTCCGGCGGCAGATAGAACGAACTGTCGTCCTTGGCGTCGTTGAACGCCTTGCCCATCGCGGTGGAGCCCTCCAGGGCATCCTTGGTCTGCTGCAGCAGACCGGTCTGGGTGGAGTAATTCTGTTCCAGCAGAGCCTTATTGCGCTCCTGGATGGCCATCTGCTCGGGGATCAGCTCGAGCAGCTGGGGTTGCAGCGCGGTCATCTCGTCCAGCGCCACGGAGACCTTGTCGAACTGGTCGGTGAGCTTGTCGACACCGTCGAGCGCATCGAACAGCGACCGGAAGGTGTAGCAGACCGGGATGTTGTAGCAGTGCGGCTCCCAGTAGAAGTAGTTGCGGATCGGCCGCAGGAAGTCGTCGACGTTGGCGATCTTGTCGCGGACATCCTTGAGTGCCTCGCCGGTTTCGCGGAAGTCCTGCGCCTGGCCCGCGGTGGCGTCGCTGAGTTGCTTCTGTAAGTCGTACTGCCGCTTGATCAAATCGATCGAGTTGGTGATCTCGGCGATCTGGGTGAGCAGATCCTCGGCGCGGGCCTGCTGGAACGGCAGGGTCTCCAACTGGGTGGCGGCCTGCATGCTCATCTGGAACGGGATCGAGGTGTTGTCCAGCGGGGTGCCCAGCGGCCGGGTGATGGTCTGCACCAGGGCGACACCGGGGGTGCGGAACACCTCCTTGGCCACCTTCTCGATGGTCAGCATGCTCGCCGAGTTCCGCAGATCCTTGTCGCTCTCGATCATCAGCAACTCGGGGTTGAGCCGGGCCGAGGAGAAGTGCCGTTCAGCGGCCGCATACCCCTCGACCGCCGGCGTCGTGGGCGGCAGATAGTTGCGGATGTTGTAGCTGGTCTTGTAGCCGGGCAGCGCCAGCAGTCCGATCAGGGCGATACCGACCGACACCACCAGGATCGGCCCGGGCCAGCGCACGATGGCCGTGCCGACCCGTCGCCACCCCTGGGTGCGCATCTTGCGCCGCGGGTCGAACAGGCCGACGAAGCTGCCCATCGTCAGCACCGCCGGCGCCAGGGTCAGCGCGGCCAGCAGTGCCACCCCGATGCCGATGGCGGCCGGGATGCCCAGGCTGTTGAAATACGGCAGCCGGGTGAAGGTCAGGCAGTACAGCGCACCGATGATCGTCAGCCCCGAGCCCAGCACCACATGGGAGGTGCCGCGGTAACTGGTGTAGAACGCCTCCTCCCGCCCCTCCCCGGCGTGCCGGGCTTCGTGATAGCGCCCGAGTAGGAAGATCGCGTAGTCGGTTCCGGCCGCGATGGACAGCAGGGTGAGCAGGTTCGTGGAGTAGGTCGACAGGCCGATCAGGCCGGCGTGGGCCAGGTAGGCCACCACGCCGCGGGCCGCCGCCACCTCGATGGCGACGATGACCAGTACCAGCACGGTGGTGAAGATCGACCGGTAGACGATCAGCAGCATCAGGAAGATCACCGCGAAGGTGATGGCGGTGACCTTGTGGGAGCTCTTGGAGCCCACCGTGAACTGGTCGTGGATCAGCGGTGTCAGACCGGCGACGTAGGCCTTCAGGCCCGGCGGTGGCGGGGTGTCGGCGACGATGGAACGCACCGACTCCACCGACTGATTGGACAGCTGCTCGCCGAGGTTTCCGGCCAGGAACAGCTGGGCGTAGGCGGCCTTGCCGTCCGGGCTCTGGGCGCCGGCGGCGGTCAGCGGGTCACCCCAGAAGTTCTGGATGTACTGGACGTGCTCGGTGTCGTTGGCGAGCTTGTCGATCAGGGTGTTGTAGTAGGCACGGGCCTCGGCACCCAGCGGTTGTTCGCTCTCCAGCACGACCATCGCCGCGCTGTCGGAGTCGAACTCCCCGAACACCTCGCCGATGTGCTTCATCGCCAGCGCCGACGGGGCGTCGGGGGCCGACAGTGCGACGTTGCGCGCCTCGGCGACCTTCTCCAGCAACGGCACCGAGGTGTTGGTGAACGCGGCAAGGGCCAACCAGAACAACACGATCGGCACCGAGAGCCGACGCAGTATCTTGGCCATCCGGTGCGGGGATTGCCGGTGCTCGCTCATCCGACCCGCCTCATCCGACCCGCCTCATCCGGATTTGTCCAGACAATAGGTGTAGGCGGCTGTGGCCTCGACCACCTTCTCGACCTTGACCACACCGTCGATCACGATGCGGCAGCCCAGGTAGCTGCCGTCGCTCTGGGCCATGATGTTCACCACGACCGCCGGGGCGGTGGTGGTGTCGGCATACGCCCACGGCAGCGTGGTTCCGTCGACGTGTTGCGGTTGAGCGTTGACGTCGGTGTAGCTGATCCGGGCGGTCGCGCCGGGCTCACCGAACACCTCGAGCAGAACGTTCTTGGGGTTGAACGGGGCGATGGCCTGCGCGCCGACATCGGCGTTGGTGTCGCGGGTGTTCGCGTCGGCGGCATAGTGCAGTCGATAGACGGTGAAACCGGTGATCGCCGCGACCGCGATCGCGACGAGGAACATCCACCCCCGGCTCAGCAGTCGCACGCCAGACACGGTACGTCACGGCAGCGGTTAGCGTGACTAATGACGGGCCCGGACCAACTCCAGTACGTCGGGGCCGAACTGTTCGAGCTTGCGGGCGCCGATGCCGGGGATCGCGGTCAGCGCGGCATCGTCGGCGGGCAGCGCCTCGGCGATGGCGATCAGGGTGTTGTCGGTGAACACCACATAGGCCGGGACCTTCAGCTCGCGGGCGGTGGCCAGGCGCCATTCCTTGAGCTGGGCCAGCAGTTCGTCGTCGATGTCCACCGAACAGGTCTCGCAGCGGCGCAGCATGATGGCCGGGGCGGTGGTCAGCACGGCATTGCACACCCGGCAGCGCGGGTTGGCGCCGCGCTGGCGGCGCGGTTTGGCCGGCCCGGAGGCGGAGGCCTCGACGCGGCTCTGCGGGGCGATACCGCCCAGAAAGCGCGACGGCTTGCGGGACTGCCGGCCGCCGGGGGTGCGGGCCATCGCCCAGCTGAGTTCGAGATGCTTGCGGGCCCGGGTGACCCCGACGTAGAGCAGGCGGCGTTCCTCCTCGACGGGCTCGCTGTCTGGGCCGTGCGAGAGGGCGTGGCTGATCGGCAGGGTGCCGTCGGCCAGGCCGACGAGGAATACCGCGTCCCACTCCAGGCCTTTGGCGGCGTGCAGCGAGGCCAGCGTGACGCCCTGGACGGTCGGTGGGTGGCGGGCGTCGGCGCGCAGCCGAAGCTCGGCCACCAGGGCGGCCAGGTCGAGGTCGGGGCGCAGGGCGACCTCCTCGTCGACCAGTTCGGCCAGGGCGGTCAGCGCCTCCCAGCGTTCCCGGGCCTTGGCGCCGGTGGGGGCTTCGGGTGTAAGGCCAAGGGGCTCAAGGAGATTGCGAACCAGTTCAGGTAGCTCGCCTGCGATGTCGCGGCCGGCGGCCTTCTGCATCGCCACCAGCGACTGCCGGATCTCCTGGCGGGAGAAGAACCCCTCCCCGCCGCGCACCTGGAACGGGATGCCGGCCTCGGTGAGTGCGGCCTCGTACACCTCGGACTGGGCGTTGATGCGGTAGAGCACCGCGACCTCGGCGGCGGGCGTGCCGGCGTCGATCAGTTTCTTGATCGCCCGGGCCACCCCGGCGGCCTCGGCGACCTCGTCGGGGTGCTCTTTGAACGTCGGCTCGGGCCCGGGCGGGCGCTGGCCGATCAGGTGCAGCTTGGAGCCGGCCATCCTGCCGCGTGCCGCGGCGATCACCCGGTTGGCCAACGACACCACCTGCGGGGTGGATCGGTAGTCGCGTTCCAGGCGCACCACGCATGCGTCCGGGAATCGGCGGGAGAAGTCCAGCAGGTAGCGCGGCGAGGCGCCGGTGAAGGAGTAGATGGTCTGGTTGGCGTCACCGACGACGGTGAGGTCATCGCGGTCACCGAGCCAGGCGTCCAGGACGCGCTGCTGCAGTGGGGTGACGTCCTGGTACTCGTCGACGACGAAACAGCGGTAGCGGTCCCGGAATTCACCGGCCACCGCGGCGTCGTTCTCGATGGCCCCGGCGGTGTGCAGCAGCAGATCGTCGAAGTCCAGCAGGGTCACCCCGTCGCGGTTGGCTTTGAGTGCCTCGTAGCCGGCGTAGACCGCGGCCACCTTGGCGGCGTCCAGGGGGATGTCGCGGCCGTTCGCCGCGACCGTCGCCGGGTAGGCCTCCGGGCTGATCAGGGAGGCCTTGGCCCACTCGATCTCCCCGGCGAGGTCGCGGACGTCGTCGGTGGAGGCCTGCAGCCGGGCCCGGTTGGCGGCCTGGGCGACGACGGCGAACTTGCTGTCCAGCAGCTGCCAGCCGGTGTCGCCGACCACCCGCGGCCAGAAGTACTGCAGTTGACGGCGGGCGGCGGCATGGAAGGTCAGGGCCTGGACGGCCGTGACGTCCATGGCGCGCAGCCGGCTGCGCATCTCCCCGGCCGCCCGGGAGGTGAACGTCACCGCCAGCACCTGGCCGGGGGCGACGTGACCTCCTGCCACCAGGTGGGCGATCCGGTGGGTGATGGTGCGGGTCTTGCCGGTGCCGGCGCCGGCCAGCACGCACAACGGGCCGCGCGGGGCCAGCACGGCCTCCCGCTGCTCGGTGTCCAGGCCGTCGGGCATGGCGTCCATCTTGGCAGCCGGGGCGGACAAGATAGGTTGACGGCCATGAGCGAGTCGGAGCTGATCATGTATTCGACGGTGTGGTGCGGCTACTGCAAGCGACTCAAAACCATGCTGAAGTCCGCCGGCATCGCGTTCCGCGAGGTCGACATCGAGCATGACCCGGCCGCCGCGGAATTCGTGATGGGCGTCAACGGCGGCAACCAGACCGTGCCGACGGTGAAGTTCCCCGACGGTTCGGCGCTGACCAACCCGTCGCTGGCTCAGGTCAAGGCCAAGCTCGGGGTTTAGTTCGGCATCGAGTTCCCCGGCGAGTTCGCCGTCGAGTTCGCCGTCGAGTTCGCCGTCGTGTCCCCCGGCGCCACTCGCTCCCGGCAGGCACACGATTTTTGCCCACCTTCGCGCGACAACGCCGCAGAATCTAGTCCGGGAACATCGGTCGTTGCTCACCTCTGAGCGACATCACCTCCTCACGCAGTGCGTAGACACGGGCGGCGATCCGGTAGTCGGTGGACCGCGGAACGGCGCCCTGCTGATAGCAGCCGCGGCCGCGGCGGCGAACCCGGTCGCGGCGCATCTCCCACCGCAGGGTGTCCGACACGGTTTTGGAGGGTCGACCGGCGACGGTGAACCCCCAGCGATGAAGTTCTGCGACGAGTTCGGCCACGGTCATCGGCCCGCGGACTTGGAGAATGCGGGTGAGCGCGTAGCGAAGGTCAGTGCTGCGCAACAGAAGTAGCGGGGCTGGCTCGTCCATGCCGGCCACCATGGCATCCGGCTCCGACAACTCCGGGTTGTCGCGCGAAGGTGGGCACGAGCAGTGGTGGTTCTCCGCCGGGGGTACTCGGGCGGGCGGCCCGACCGCTAGTCGGCGAACGCCCAGGACTCGATGATCTCCCGGGCGATGGAGATCGACCCTGGCAGCAGCAGCCGCGAGGAGGAGTCGCTGCTCCAGTCCCCCTCGCCGAGTGCCACGCGGATCTCGTCGCGGGTGAACCACGCCGCCTCGCCGATCTCCCCGTCGTTGTAGGAGAACTCCTGCTCGGGGTCGGCGATGGCGTGGAAACCGACCATCAGCGAGCGCGGGAACGGCCACGGCTGGCTGCCGAGGTAGGTCACGTCGGTCACGTCCAGGCCGATCTCCTCGGCGATCTCGCGCACGACGCAGGTCTCGAAGGACTCCCCGGCCTCGACGAACCCGGCGAGGATGGAGAACAGCCTCGGCGGCCACACCACCTGGCGGGCCAGCACCGCGCGGTCATGCCCGTCGTGCACCAGGCAGATCACCGCCGGGTCGACGCGGGGAAACTCCTCGTGCCCGGTGAGCAGGTTGCGGCGCGCCCAGCCGCCCCGGATCGACCGGGTCGGGCTGCCGTCAGCGGGTGAAAACCCCGCATTGTCATGCCAATTCAGCAGTGCCAGGGCGCACGTCACCAACTGCGCGCTGACGTCGTCGAACGCGACTCCGGCGCGGCGCGGGTCGATCGCGCGGGCCCCTATCCGCTCGGGCGCCTCCAGCGGGGCGCGCACCGCCCAGACGTGGCGGCCGTCCGGCAACCGACCCAGGAACACCGCGGTGCCGGGCGGCTTCTCCCCGATCTCGGTGGCCGTGGACAGCACCACCTGGTGGTCGACCACAAGGACCTGGTTGCGCTCGTCGACCCGCAACACCACCGCATCGGCCCAGCCGGCATGGGCGGCGTCGAGGTCGGTACGCAGATGGTCGGCGCGGTCGGCCCCGACCCGGGACAGCAGGGGCACGTTGCGCAGCCGGAAACTCACGTCTGGCTCAACCTACGTCTGTGTTTTTGACATACAGCACACGGTCGGTGCGCTCCAGCGCGTCGACCTGAGCGTCGTCCACCCGCAGCAGCTTGCCGTCGCGCACCACGCCGAGAACGATGTCGGCTAGGTGGCGCGGGGATCCGCCGACCTCCTTGGTCTCGACCTCACGTTCGGCGATCACCAGACCGGCGTCGGGGGTCAGCAGGTCCTCGATCATCTCCACCACGGTGGGCTTGGAG
>DAIPYT010000146.1:0-7394 GCA_036782595.1 Mycobacterium sp.
TGCGTAGGCCACCATGGGTTTGTGGTCGAAAGCCATCGGCGGGAGATCGCCGACGGGGTGCCAGCGGGTGTCCGACGGCAGCGTAGGAGTCGCGGGGGAGGGCACCAGGCCGAGGAAGGCAGAGGCGATGACGCGCGCCCCCGGCACCCGGTGCGGTTCGGAGAACACCGCCAGCTGTTCCAGGTGAGCGACCTCACGCAGATCGACCTTCTCGGCGAGTTGGCGCCGCACCGAACTGCTGAGGTCTTCGTCGTCGCGCACCCGGCCGCCGGGAAGCGACCATTTGCCGCGCTCGGGGGCCAGGGCCCGCTGCCATAACAGCACGTTCAGCTCGGGTTTGCCGGCTTCCAACCCGCGTACCTGGAATACAACGGCCAGCACCTCGTGTTGGGTGCTAGTATGGGTCATGTTTTCGATCATAGATCGAAAACCTCGGAAGTCAGACAGGAGGCGGCCATGACGGTCGTGAATCCGGCGGAATCACTGATTGGCGGCTGGGATTCCGCCCTGGCCGATCGCATCGTGGACGGCCCTGGCGGCTACACCGGTGTCGACGGCGATGCGCAGTGGGCGGCGGAGGTCCGCCGGCTGGCCACCCTGCGCAACGCCACGATCCTGGCGCACAACTACCAGCTGCCGGCGATTCAGGACGTCGCCGACCACGTCGGAGATTCGTTGGCGCTGTCCCGGATCGCCGCCGAGGCACCCGAGGACACCATCGTGTTCTGCGGTGTGCACTTCATGGCCGAGACCGCCAAGATCCTGAGCCCCGACAAGACCGTGCTGATCCCCGATCAGCGGGCCGGGTGCTCGCTGGCCGACTCGATCACCGCCGACGAACTGCAGGCATGGCGTGACGAGCACCCCGGCGCCGTGGTCGTCTCCTATGTGAACACCACCGCCGCGGTCAAAGCGCTGACCGACATCTGCTGCACCTCGTCCAATGCCGTGGAAGTCGTGGAGTCGATCCCGGCCGACCGCGAGGTGCTGTTCTGCCCGGACCAGTTCCTCGGCGCCCACGTCCGGCGGATGACCGGACGGAAGAATCTGCACATCTGGGCCGGTGAGTGCCATGTGCACGCCGGCATCAACGGCGACGAACTCGCCGCCCAGGCGCGCAGCCACCCGGACGCGGAACTGTACGTCCACCCTGAATGCGGGTGCGCCACCTCGGCGCTGTACCTGGCCGGGGAGGGCGCCTTCCCGGAGGATCGGGTCAAGATCCTGTCCACCGGCGGCATGCTCGACGCGGCGCGCGCCTCGGATGCCAGGCAGGTGCTGGTAGCCACCGAGGTCGGCATGCTGCATCAATTGCGCAAGGCGGCACCGGGGATCGACTTCCAAGCCGTCAACGACCGGGCGTCGTGCAAGTACATGAAGATGATCACCCCGGCGGCGTTGCTGCGGTGCCTGGCCGAGGGCGCCGACGAGGTCGACGTTGATCCGGGCACCGCTGCCCGCGCCCGCGCGAGCGTGCAGCGGATGATCCAGATCGGCCAGCCGGGCGGCGGGGAATGACGCGGCCGGCGGGCAGGAGCGAAGCGACCGGGGGTATGAAAGCCGCCTGCGGCGCGGGCTACCACGGCGTCGACTGGCAGCAGCGCGCCGACGTCGTGGTGATCGGCACCGGGGTCGCCGGACTGGCCGCCGGTCTGGCCGCCCACCGGAAAGGCGCCCGGACGGTCATTCTCAGCAAGGCTGACGACACCGCCACCTTCTACGCCCAGGGCGGGATCGCGGTGGTGCTGCCGTTCACCGACGACACGGTGGAATCTCACGTGGCCGACACCCTGGCCGCCGGGGCGGGACTCTGCGACCCCGAGGCGGTGCGCTCGATCGTCGCCGACGGGTATCAGGCGGTGGCCGACCTGATCGCCGACGGCGCTCGCTTCGACGAGTCGGCCCCGGGGCAGTGGGCCCTGACCCGCGAGGGCGGCCACTCCCGGCGCCGCATCATGCATGCCGGCGGCGATGCCACCGGAGCGGAGGTGCAACGCGCCCTTGACCATGCGGCCGCGACACTGGACGTCCGCCGCAATCACGTGGCGCTGCAGGTGCTGCACGACGGGTCGGCCGTCACCGGGGTCCTGGTCCGCAATCCGGACGGGCTCGGCGTCATCCACGCACCGTCGGTGATCATGGCGACCGGAGGACTGGGCCATCTCTACACCGCCACCACCAACCCCGAGGGATCCACCGGTGACGGCATCGCTCTGGCGTTGTGGGCCGGCGTCGGTGTGACCGACCTGGAGTTCATCCAGTTCCACCCGACCATGCTGTTCGATCCGCTCGGCACCGGCCGTCGTCCGCTGATCACCGAGGCCCTCCGCGGTGAGGGTGCGGTTCTGCGCGACGCGCGCGGCGACTCGGTGACCGCCGGTGTGCACCCGATGGGCGATCTGGCGCCCCGTGACGTGGTGGCGGCGGCGATCGACGCCCGTCTGCGCGAGACCGGCGACGCCTGCGTCTACCTGGACGCGCGGTCCGTCGAGCGCTTCGAGCAGCGGTTCCCCACCGTGACCGCGGCCTGCCACGCCGCCGGTATCGATCCGACCCGCCAGCCGATCCCGGTGGTTCCCGGCGCGCACTACAGCTGCGGTGGAGTGAGCACCGACGTCTACGGCCGCACGGAGCTGCCGGGCCTGCTTGCCGCCGGCGAGGTGGCCCGCACCGGGATGCACGGCGCCAACCGGCTTGCCTCCAACAGCCTGCTGGAGGGACTTGTCGTCGGCGGCAGGGCCGGTCGGTCGGCCGCTGAGCACGCTCACGCTGCCGGTCCGGTCACCGCGAAACCCGAAACGCACCAACATGATTCACTGGAACGTCCGACACTGCAGCAGGCGATGACGAGGTGTGCGTCGGTTGTCCGCGACGGCGAAGGGCTTCGCGATCTCGCCGGCGCGCTGGAGGACGCGCCGGCCCGGCCGATCCGCACCCGTGCCGACTTCGAGGACGTCGCGCTGACCGCCACCGCCCGGGCCGTGGCCGCCGCCGCGCTGGCCCGCACCGAGAGCCGCGGTTGCCACCACCGCGGCGATTACCCGGACACCGATCCCGCTCAGGCGGTCAGTCGCACCATCCACGACACCGCGGTCGCGCCGCTGTCATGGCCATGACATTCGATCAGGGCATGGCCATGACATTCGATCAGGGCATGGCCATGACATTCGATCAGGGCATGAGCCTGACAGCCAACGAGAGGGCAGATGCTCTGGCGACGATCCGGCGTGGCCTGGACGAGGACCTGCGCTACGGACCCGACGTCACCACAGATGCCACCGTGCCCGCCGGCGCGCACACCAACGCTGCCGTGGTCGCTCGCGAACCCGGGGTCGCGGCCGGGATCGATGTGGCTCTGATGGTGCTCGATGAAGTGCTGGGCCCTGACGGGTACCGGGTGTTGGACCGGGTCGAAGACGGCACCCGGCTTGCGCCGGGCCAGTCGCTGCTCACCCTGGACGCCACCACCCGCGGGCTGCTCACCGCCGAACGCACTCTGCTCAACCTGGTCTGCCACCTCTCCGGCATCGCGACAGCCACCGCCGCGTGGGTCGATGCCGTGGAGGGCACGAAGGCGAAGATCCGGGACACCCGCAAGACCCTGCCCGGCCTGCGTGCGCTGCAGAAGTACGCCGTGCGGGTCGGCGGGGGAGTCAATCACCGGATGGGTCTGGGCGATGCGGCTCTGATCAAGGACAACCACGTCGCCGCCGCCGGGTCGGTGGTGGCCGCGCTGCGGGCGGTTCGGGCCGCGGCACCTGACGTGCCGTGTGAGGTCGAGGTCGACACCCTCGAGCAACTCGATGAGGTTCTCGGCGAGGATGTCCAGCTGATTCTGCTGGACAACTTCCCGGTCTGGCAGACCCAGATCGCCGTGCAGCGACGCGATTCGCGCGCCCCCGGCGTGCTGTTGGAGTCCTCGGGTGGGCTGTCGCTGGACAGTGCGGCCGAATATGCCGGGACCGGGGTGGACTATCTGGCCGTCGGGGCGCTCACCCACTCGGTGCGGGTGCTGGACCTCGGCTTGGATTTCTAGGCTTGGATTTCTCGGCTTGGATTTCTAGGGCACGGCCGGCCCGGCGGCGCTAGCCGCTGATATCGGCGACGAAAACACCTACCCCGCGGCGCGCGGCCATCCGCGCCATCGCCGGAAGTGCCGGGTCGTCGGTGCCCGCTTCGACGATGCGCGGGTTGACGAGATGCACGTCACGCCCGCGGAGCCTGACGTCGGCCTCGCCGGCGGCCAGAATGTTCTTGACCCAGTTGGTTTTTCCGTGCGCCAGCATGATCGCGACGATCTTGCCCTTTCGGTAGGCCGACACCGCGGTCTCGAATTGCCGACCGGATTTGCGGCCGCGGTGGGTGATCACGGTGATACCCGGCATGAACCGGGCGATCGGCACGGCGACGGGGTTGATGTACTTGATCTGGAAATTCTCCAACCACACCGGGAACTTCATCGGCACGCCGGGAACGTCGTTGGGGTGAGCGGGCATGTTCCCTATCATGCCGTGCTGTCATGCCGTGCCGTCATGCCGTGGCGCTGCGGCGGACCAGCGACAATCCGACGGCCGCGGCGGCAAACAGCCCGGACATCGTCCGGTTCAGCACGGTCTGCTGGCGCGGGGTGCGCAGCACCCGCAGCACGCGGGCGGCAAGTCCGGTGTAGGCGCCCATCACGATTACGTCGACCACCAGCATGGTGATTCCGATGGCGAGGTACTGGGGCAGCAGCGGTTCGGTGGGCATCACGAACTGGGGCAGCACCGCCAGCAGGAATACCAGTCCCTTGGGGTTGGTCAGGTTCACCAAGGCGCCCCGGACCAGCAATGACAGCCGACCGCTGTCGCCTGCGGTCCCTACGTCGAGGTCCTCGGCCGTGGCCCGCCACTGCCGAACCGCGAGGTAGATCAGGTACAGCACGCCGATCCACTTGATCACGGTGAACGCGACCAGGGATTTCGACACCGCCGCGCCCAGCCCGATCGCCACCACCGCGAGTTGGGTCATCAGCCCGATCTGCAGGCCGGCGACGCTCCACCAGCCCCTATGTAGGCCGTGGGACAACCCGGTGGCCATCGACTGGATTGCTCCGGCACCTGGCGAAACGCTGATCGCCACCGACGCCCCCACAAACGCCAACCACAGTTCCCAGCCCATCTTGGGATTATCGCCGGGCGTCCCACCGATGCGGCCCAACCGATACGAAAAGGATTTTTCTATCCATCCCACGATCAGGGACAATGGCAGGCAATGAGTGTTCCCGTGATTTCCCGGATCGACCTGCGCGGCCGCGCGATGACCGCCGCGCAGTTGCGTGCCGCACTGCCCAGAGGCGGTGTCGACGTCGACGCGGTGGTGCCCACCGTCCGGCCGATCGTCGACGACATCGCCGAGCGTGGAGCGGTCGCGGCGCTGGAGTACGGGGCGAAATTCGACGGTGTGCGACCCGATACGGTCCGGGTGCCCGGCGCCGAAATCCAGGCCGCGCTGAACCGGTTGGACCCGGAGATACGCGTCGCTCTGGAGGTGGCCATCGCGCGCACCCGCGCGGTGCACGCCGACCAGTGCCGCATCGACACCAGCACCCGGCTGGCACCGGGGGCCTCGGTCACCGAGCGCTGGGTTCCGGTGGAACGGGTCGGCCTGTATGTGCCCGGCGGCACCGCGGTCTACCCGTCCAGTGTGGTGATGAACGTGGTGCCCGCTCAGGCTGCCGGGGTGGAATCACTCGTGGTCGCGAGTCCGCCGCAGGCCGACTTCGGCGGATTGCCGCACCCGACGATCCTCGCTGCTGCCGCGCTACTGGGCGTCGACGAGGTGTGGGCGGTGGGCGGCGCGCAGGCCGTGGCACTGCTCGCCTACGGCGGTACCGATACCGACGGGGCCGAACTGGCGCCGGTCGACATGATCACCGGCCCCGGCAACATCTACGTCACCGCCGCGAAAAGGATCTGCCGCTCCCAGGTCGGGATCGACTCTGAGGCCGGGCCCACCGAGATCGCCGTCCTCGCCGACCACACCGCCGACCCGGTGCATGTGGCGGCCGATCTGATCAGCCAGGCCGAGCACGATGTGATGGCGGCCAGCGTTCTGGTCACCGACAGCCTCGATTTGGCCGAGGCCACCGAGGCCGAGTTGTCCGTGCAGTTGCAGGCCACCAAGCATCGGGAACGGGTCGCCGAAGCGTTGGGTGGTCCGCAGTCGGCCATCGTGCTGGTCGACGACGTCGACACCGGTGTCCGGGTGGTCAATGCCTACGCAGCCGAGCATCTGGAGATTCAGACCGCCGACGCCGCCGACGTGGCGGCTCGGATCCGTTCCGCCGGAGCGATTTTCGTCGGTCCGTGGTCGCCGGTCAGCCTGGGGGACTACTGCGCCGGTTCCAATCACGTGCTGCCGACCGCCGGGTGCGCACGGCACTCCAGTGGCCTGTCGGTGCAGACTTTCCTGCGCGGCATCCACGTCATCGACTACACCGAAGCCGCCCTGAAGGACGTCTCCGGATATGTGATCACCCTGGCCAACGCCGAGGACCTGCCCGCGCACGGCGAGGCGGTCCGCCGGAGGTTCGAACGGTAATGGCGCTGGGAGAGCAGGTCACCGTTGAGGACCTGCCGTTGCGGGATAGCCTGCGCGGTAAATCCGCCTACGGAGCGCCGCAACTCGACGTCGCGGTGCGGTTGAACACCAACGAGAACCCGCACCCGCCCAGCGCTGCGTTGGTCGATGACGCCGCGGAGTCGGTGCGCGAGGCGGCCGCTCAGTTGCACCGATACCCCGACCGGGACGCCGTGGCGCTGCGGGGCGACCTCGCCGAGTATCTGACCGGCCGGACCGGGATCACGGTCGGCGTCGAGAACGTCTGGGCGGCAAACGGATCCAACGAGATCCTCCAGCAGCTACTGCAGGCCTTCGGCGGACCGGGTCGCAGCGCGATCGGTTTCGTGCCGTCCTACTCGATGCATCCGATCATCTCCGATGGCACCCAGACCCGGTGGATCGAAGCGCTCCGTTCCGCCGATTTCAGTCTGGCAGTCGATGACGCCGTCGCCGCCATTCGTCGCGAGCAGCCCGACGTCGTCTTCGTCACCAGTCCGAATAATCCGACCGGACAGAGCATTCCGCTGGCCGACCTGCGCAGTCTGCTGGATGCGATGTCCGGCGGTGTGCTCATCGTCGATGAGGCCTACGGCGAATTCTCCAGTCAGCCCAGCGCCATCGCGCTGCTCGACGAGTACCCGGCCCGGCTGATCGTCAGCCGCACGATGAGTAAGGCGTTCGCCTTCGCCGGCGGCCGGCTGGGCTATCTGGTGGCTGCCCCGGCGGTCATCGAAGCCGTACTGCTGGTCCGGTTGCCGTATCACCTCTCGGCGCTCACCCAGGCCGCTGCC
>DAIPYT010000147.1:0-6534 GCA_036782595.1 Mycobacterium sp.
GTCTTCACCGTCACCGCCGGTGCCGCCGTCACCGCCGGTACCCCATACCGACAGCCAGCCGACGTTGCCTCCGTTGCCACCGTTGCCGCCGTTGCCGCCGGCTCCGGTTGCGTCCCCACCGATGCCGCCCTTGCCGCCGCCGTCGCCGAATGTTCCGGCCCGGCCGCCGTCGCCACCGTCACCGCCGGCCTTGGCCCCCGCGCCGCCGGCACCGCCGAAACCGCCGTCACCCCCGAATGAGAACAGCCCGGTATCACCGCCGTCACCACCGCGGCCACCCACACCGCCGGCAGCGGTGGCCGCACCACCATTGCCGCCGAACCCGGCGTTGTTGATCGGGGAGAGCACGCCGGTATTGCCACCCCGGCCGCCCGCACCGCCGACACCGTTCACCCCGGTGGCCGCACCACCGTTACCGCCGGTGCCGCCGGCACCGGCACCCTGGCGATACCACGCGAACGCACCACTGCGACCGCCCGCGCCACCGGCGCCGCCGGTAGCGCCGGCCGCGCTGGCCGCGCCACCGCTACCGCCGGCACCACCCCCGCCCAGCCACAATGCCCCCACACCACCGGACCCGCCGGCGCCACCGGCGGTGGTGCCCGCACCGCCGGCGCCACCGGAACCGCCTTTGCCCAACGAACCGAGCGCCCCGGCATTACCACCGGCACCGCCGGCACCGCCGACCCCGGAAACCACCGTCGCCCCCGCGCCACCATTGCCGCCGTTACCCCACAGCACGCCACCGCGGCCACCGCCACCACCGGCACCGGTGTTGATTCCGGCCGCACCGGCACCTCCGGCGCCGCCGTTGCCGAAGAACCCGGCCGAGCCGCCGTTGCCGCCGGCAAACCCGTCTCCGCCGTTGCCCAGCAGCAGGCCGGCCCGACCACCACCGCAGGCGCCGCTGGTGCACGAACCCGCATAGCTGGTGTAGCTGTAACCGTTGCCGATCAACAAACCGGCGTTCGGATCCTCCGCAGTCCCGTTACCCACGAAAATCCGGATGAAGTTCTGGATCGGGCCCGCCGTCAGGGCGCCCGCCGCCGCTGCGCCCGGTGAACTCACACCCAGCCCGGTGGACTTCGCAGCACCCAACTCTCGGCGGGTAGCCGCCAGCGCCGTCCACATCAACGGTGCGGCCGCGGGAGCATCCCCGCTGCCGCCTGAGCCCAGCCAGTCCAGCAGCCTGCTGGCAAGCCGCGATCCCTGGACCGTCGCCGCTGGGGCAGTCATGGCCGGCGCTGAGGCCGCCGCGGGTGCGGCGATTGCGGCGGCGGCTGCGATGGGGGCATAGCTCGGCGCCGCGGCAGCTGCCGGCAGGGCCGCGTTCCGGGTCGGCGCGGTGCGCTGGGAAGCTACGAAAGTATCTGTGAGCGTGGAGTTTTCGACCAGCGACTCGCTGGGGCTGGTGTCAACGGGTGCGGCGATCGGCTCCTGGTTGACGACCGGCGCTTTGCGGGAGTCCCGGCGCGGCGCAGCGTTGTTCCTGTCCGTGGTGCCGGCCAGTTCGCTGTCGGCGGCGGATTCGGCGGCCGCACCGCGGGCGGACTTACGCGGTTGAATAGCAGAGTCGGCTCCGTCCGGCCGCGCTTGGCCGCCGGCCCGCCGGACTCCCGAGGGCGTGGAGGGCCGTGAGGTCTTGGGTGTCGAGGAACTTTCGTCGGTCGATCCGGCCGCTCCGGGAGACCCTGTCGTGTCGGCCGCTGCCACCGCCGGTAGTGCCACGACAGCCGCTCCGATACCCAGTGCCACCGCCAAGGCGCCGACCCGGCCGACATAGACGTGGCGGCGATCGGGGGACAAGTACTCCGAAGTGGGCATTGACGTTCCTCTCGACTGTGGCGGGTCGAAATTAAGATACCGGTCGGAATTTGCTACGGCATAGGAGGCAGCGGGATGAACTTATTACGGCGGAGCCGTTTGCCTAGATGTTGAAGCGTTCCTTGATTTCGCGGGTCTGAACCTGCTCGACGATGATCCCCAGCAGCGGGATGGTGCCGGCCAGCAGCACACCGATGGTCTTGGCGATCGGCCAGCGCACCTTCACCGCGAGGTTGGCGGTGAACAGCAGATAGACGAAGTACACCCAGCCGTGCACCACGCCGATCCAGTTCGGTGGGTGCTCCACCTTGACGATGTACTTCAGCACCATCTCGTAGCACAGTGCGATCAGCCAGATGCCGGTCATCCAGGCCAGCACCCGGTAGCCGTTCAGCGCCGAACGGATCTTCTCAACCGGGGTGATGGGAGGGGTGTCGGTCATGCGGTGGTCCTTTTGTCCATGTTTTTCGGGTTGTCTTTGTCGGCCAGCTCGGCGAGGTAGGCGTTGTACTCACGGAGCACCGGGTCCTGCGATTGGGTAGCGGAGGCCGGCCGTTCGGGAAGCAGGCCTTCGGGAAGTTCGGAGGGCTCGACGGTGTCATGCGCCTCTGGAGGAGCCTCTTCCAGTTGGATGAACTTGCGGTAGGCGTACACGCAAAAGCCGGCGAACAGGGGCCACTGCAGGGCATAGCCGAGGTTTTGGAAACTGCCCGAACTGGACTCCCACCGGTTCCACTGCCACCAGCCGAGCGCCAGGCAGCCGATCGCGGCGACGATCACCAAGGCGATCAGCCCGAGGCGGCGGCGACGGGGGACAGGCACACCATGAACTTACCGGCGGTCGCGCTCCAGACATCATCCCAACTGAGTACCAATTGATTGGTAATGTTTTGCCATGCGAGTGGCAATCGATAGCGTGGGCCGAATCGTCATCCCCAAGGTCATCCGTCAGGCGTTGGGAATCACCCCCGACACCTCGCTGGAACTGATTCCCGATGGCTCTGGCCTGCGACTGGAGCCGGTTTGGACAAGCCGCCGGGAAATCGAGGCCAGTGATGGGCTTCCCATTCTGGTGAGGGTCGAGGGGGCCACGCTGACCGACGACGATGTCCGACGGGTTCGCGATGACCTCCAGCGCTGAGTCCTGGGCGTGCGACACCAGCGTGGCCGTCGCCGCCCTCGACGCGACCCACGACGCCCATGCCCCGTGCCGCCGCGCGCTGGTCGACCTCCGTCCGGCGCTGGCTGGGCACGCCGCCTTCGAGACGTACTCGGTGTTGACCCGCCTGCCGCTCCCGTTGCGACTGAGCGCCGACCAGGCGGTGTCGGTGTTGGCCGCGGCGTTTCCGGCGGAATGTTGGCTGGGCGATTTGGGAATGCGTGATCTTCGGAACCGGCTCGCGGACCTGGGAATCGTCGGCGGGTCGGTGTACGACGCCATGGTGGGCCAGGCCTCGGCTGCCAATGGGCGCATACTTCTCACTCGGGACCGCCGGGCCGAGCGGACGTATCGATCACTCGGGGTTGAGTACCGCTTCGTGGAGTGACGGTTACGATCGTGGGGCTTGCGGGCGTGGTGAAATGGCAGACACGCCGGCTTTAGGTGCCGGTGCTCGGAAGAGCGTGTGGGTTCGAGTCCCTCCGCCCGCACAGAAGTTCTGATTGTCTTTCGCCAGCTAACGCTGGTTATAGTGCGCAGCTGCAGCCGCGAATCATCATCGGGGTCGCGCGCATGCGCTGGGTCCAACTGAACCGACGCTGATGCGGGCGCCGCGGTGGGGCACCAAAGCGAAGTGTTTTACGCGTTGACGTTCGCCGCCGACCTCAATGAGGTTGAAATCGACCCGGCAAAGCAATTCGCGCAAGACAATCCGCATCTCGACCATTGCAAAGGCAGCGCCTGGGCAGCGACGGTTTCCTCCGCCGAACGGAATCCACGTGGTAGGGCTAACGCGGTTGGAGATGAACCTCTCCGGCGCAAACCGCGAGGGCTCGGGGTACGACTCGGGGCATGCGTGAACCAATCCGATTGCAGGCGCAACGGTTATTCCCGCCGGAAGCGAGTAACCGGCAAGCTCGACGGGCCGGTGAAGGACCCGGGCGACATTGAACACCACCGGGCGAATCCTCAGTGATTCCTTCAGGAGACCATCAAGGTAGTCATCTCCGGCCGGGTCTCCGGCGGCGCTTGCATGGGCAGCGCGGCGGGCTTCTTCCAGGACCGTCGGATTCCTGACCAATCGCTCCAACGTCCATGACAGCGCCGCGGCGGTCGTGTCGTGCCCTGCGACGAGGAGTGTCATCAATTGGTCGCGCAATTCCGCGTCAGTGATTGGCTGCCCGCTCGTATTGCCGGCCGCGGTGCGCACCAAAATGGCCAGCGCATCCGTTCGCGCATCCAGATCGGGGTCAGCCCGACGGTCGGCGATCTCAGCTAACAGAATCCGGTCGAGTGACTCGAAATCTCCATTGACCGACCTCCAAGGGAGTCGGCGTCGCAAATCGGGATACGCCACGGCCAATGTCGCGAACGGATGCATGTTCAAAATCCTCGGTATCACCTCGCGTAACTCCGTGAGACGAAGCGGGTTGGTGGCACCGATGACAGCGCGCAAGATCACTTCCAATGTGATCTGCTCCAGCCGTCGCGCCACCGGGAATTGGCGATCTAGCGGCCAATTGCAGACGTTCGCGGCAATCACCTCAACGATCATGTCGGTGTGACGAGCGGCGGCGTCGCGCCCCAACGCGATCAACATCAACCGGCGCCATTCTCGATGTTGGTCGCCGTCCAGGACCAGCAGGGAATTGTCACCCAGCAGACCCCGTAACACCGCGTTTGCTTCACCGGCGCGATAAGAGCTTTGGTCACCGGCAAACACGTTTTTTATGTCTTGGGGATCGGCCAGAAACACCACTGGACCCAGGGACGTAACTTTTAGAGTGAATGCTTTGCCATAGCGGCGTTCACAAGCGGCCGCGACACGTGGCCAGTAAAAACGTAACAGAATTGTTTGGACAAGCGTCGGCAGCCGTGGACCTGGGGGTAGCTGTGCCTTCACGGGCTCGGGGTTACTCCAGTAGAGTCATTTTTTTGCACCGGTACATTGTTCAGGGTCGTAGGTATTTCGGTGCCTGGCGACGCAATTAATGGGACGTTGTCGAACATTTCCGGATGCTCCGCAAGGACAGGCAGTAACGTTTCGACCAGCTCGTCTTTGTTATTGTTCAGTTGTGAAGCGAATGTCGGCGCGGCCGCGCTGATCAACTGATCGACCAGCCACGGCGGTAGCGGATAAGCATTATTCCCATCCCGAGTCGGCTCGATTGCGGCGTCCGCGAGTGCAGGTTGGCCCATGTCGCGGAGAGCCTGTTTCACGGGCAGATCGATTTGGTCGGGCAACAGTAGATGGGTAACGTTGCCGTCTTGGCTAACCAGATAGGACGGATCGGCCAAATTTATATCGGGGTTAAAATAGGCTAAATGTGAATAAGCTGTGCCGCTTACACTATTCAGCGCCGCCAGGGGATGCGATATGGGATTTTGCGTCGAATTTGCTATGCCGTCATATCTGTCGGTGACGACGGTCATCCGGTATTTGGTCTGCACCGGTTGCTGAACCGTGTAGCCGATCGATTGTAAATAAGTACCCGGGGGAACCATTTGCGAAAGTCCGTCATTGATAGGGCCCACCGTGATCAACGACAGTTCGTCGGCCGGCGGTCCGTTCGGATCCTTGCTCAGGCGCTCTGCCGCTTCTTCGACAACGGATGCTCCGGCCGAATACCCGACGGCTATCTTTGGACCTGGAGTCTGCTTGATTTGCTCCGCCAGTCGATCAGCCGCACTGGAGACAGACGCGTCCAAGGGTTGCGGATTACTCGGTGTCAACACGCCTGCTGCTCCACTGAAAGGCGCTACGAGGCACTGGTTGCCACTACCGCTCTTGCAGAGGTAACCACCGAGGATCGCTGGCATGTATACGCCGTTTTGGGCACCGGGAAAGGCTTGGACATCGGCTCCGCCGACCATCAGGACCGTATCGGCGTTCGCTGGTGCCGAAGCGCACATCGCAACGCACGCAAAGAACGCAGACGCCGTGAGCCCGCCCAAGCCTGCGCGACGTATGGCAGATGTAGTCATAGTTCCCCTCGTTTAGATGTAGTCATAGTTCCCCTCGTTTAGTGGTCCAGTTGCCATTGATGGGTCGCTAGACGATGCCGCCCGTCCCGCCTCCGCCGCCGGCACCACCGGCACCGCCGCTGAGACCGCTGCCGGCGCTTCCGGGGCTGGTTCGATCTTGCCCATTCCGGTGCGGGGGCGGGAGGGCATGGACGCATCTGAGGACATACGCGGAGGTTCCTTGCGTTAGTGCGCGGTCATCGCTCCGCGCTCGCGCGAAAGTATGCCACCCGTAGCAAGTTTCCATTAAGCCCTGAAGAAATTCCGCGCGAGGCGAAACCGCAGTGTCTCCGCATGGCAGGAGCAGGTTTATCCGGGCTACTCCACATGCCGGATTTCACACTGTCGGGCAGCTTTGGCAAACGCGGAGTTCAGAAGACGGTGTAGCCCCCGTCGATCACCACCGTCTGCCCGGTGAAGTAGCTCGAGCCTCTACTGGCCAGCCACACGGCGACGGCCTCGAAGTCCTCCGGGGTGCCCCATCGTCGCAGCGGCACCCGGGGCAGGATTTTGGCTTGAGCGGCGGG
>DAIPYT010000147.1:6544-7387 GCA_036782595.1 Mycobacterium sp.
GCGGGTGAGTCGAGTAGGTCTTCGGTCATCGCCGCCCGGGTCCAGCCCGGCACGATCGCGTTGACCCGGATGTTGTCGCGGGCCAACTCCACCGCCAGTCCGCGCGCCATCGCGGTCAGCGCGGCTTTGGCGCCCGCGTAATGGGTGGCGAAGGCCAACCCGTCGCTCATCGAGACGCTGCTGGTGAACACGATCGATCCGCTCCGACGACTCTTCATGTGCCCGGCGACCGCGCGCACGGTATAGAACTGCCCATCGAGGTTGACCGACATCACCCGCCGCCATTCCGTGGTGGACATCGTGTCGATGGGCGAGGGCCGGCCCGGTACGCCGGCGTTGGCGAAACACGAGTCGATCTGGCCGAAGGTCTCCAGCGTCTGTTCGACGCCACGGGCCACCGCGTCCTCGTCGCCGACGTCGATGGTGAACGCCGCAACCGGTGCGCCGGACCCGTCGCCGATCAGTTCGGTGACAGCCGCTTCGTTGCGGGCGGCGTTGGTTCCCCAAATGGCAACTGCCGCACCGGCTTCGTGAAGGCCGTGGGCCATTCCCTTTCCGATTCCGCTGTTGCCGCCGGTGACGAGGGCGACGTGTCCGGTGAGGTCATGCCACGGGTTCATCACTAGATCATGTCCCGGGCGGTGAGCCAGCGCATGATCGGCCAGCCGGCGAAGACCGGAAGCCACACGGTCAGCACCCGGTAGAGCAGCACGGAGGGAACGGCGATCGCGGTCGGTACGCCGAAGGCCGCGAGGCCGCCGATCAGAGCGGCCTCCACCGCGCCGACCCCGCCCGGGGTCGGGGCCGCCGAGGCCAGTGTTCCGCCCACCATCGTCACCACCG
>DAIPYT010000148.1:0-7365 GCA_036782595.1 Mycobacterium sp.
CTTGACCCCCAGACAATTGCGATGCTGCGCGAGCAGACCGGTCGGCTGGTGCGCTTCTCCGTCGATGCCGCCTCCCTGGCCCACGCCGAGGAATCCCATACCGCGATCACTCCAGGATGGGTCGACACGGCCGAACTCCTCACCGCACTGTGGGCGGTGTTCGCCGACCGCTACGCCACCAAGAAGGTTGCCCTGCACACCCACGTCGGTGATATCGCACGGATCTGGGCCGACCGGCAACGGCTCACTCAGATAATGGGCAACCTGCTCGACAACGCCCTGCGGCACAGCCCCGCCGGCGGGGACGTCACTCTCACCGCTACCCGGCGCAGCCAGGAGATGGTTATCACCGTGACCGACGGTGGCGACGGGATCCCCGCAGAGCACCTGCCGCACGTCTTCGAACGATTTTATCGCGCCGACTCCGCCCGCGACCGCGGCCACGGCGGATCGGGTATCGGACTGGCGATCGCCAAAGCGTTGACCGAAGCCCACGGCGGCCACATCAGCGCGACCAGCCTCGGCCCCGGCCGGGGTGCCACCTTCACCGTGACGGTGCCGATTGCCCTCAGTGCGAGGGCGTGCCGACGTCGTAACCCGCGGCCGCCACCGCCTCGCGCACTGCACCGTCGGTCAGATCAGACGTGCTCGTCACGGTGACTGGTGAATCACTCCGGCACCACCTCAACCGCCCAGCCAGGGCAGGGCGGCGTCACCGCAAGCACGGCTGGGGAATACATTCGCCCCACATTTCTGACGTCGTCGAACGTGGAGAGCGGGCGGGCGTAAGACTGTGCGAGCTTCCTTTGGATCCGTACCCAGCCGGGCTGGATTCTGGCGAAGTCGTGCACTCCTTCTCGATGACCCGGCGCGACTGTGGACAATGGAGGTCGGCGGCGTCGTGGCGGAGCGCGTCTGCGGGGTTTCGTTCGTGATCAAGCGCTGCAGGGTGATACCGGTCGACCAGCAACGGACAGGGCAACTCGCCGTGACGCTGTTGGGCGCCGCTTACACGGTGAACAGGTTCTACATGCTTTTCGGAGGATGAGGTGGGTTACGTATGGGCCGTCTTACCGCGATAGCAGGAGCCAGGCATCTGCGGCGGCGTGCGCTACTGGTCGTGCACCTGGCGGTCCTGCTCGCCGTGGTGGTCGCGATGCCCAGTGCGTTGAGTTGCCCGCCGTTGCTGTGTGCCCATCGCGCCGAGTCGGCTCCTCTGGCCTCCCGCGCCGTGGTGCCGCCGGCTCCGGTCGAACTGTCAATGAGCCTTGCACCGAGTGCGCAGAACGTCGATCCGCTCGCACCGGTTACCGTCACCGCGACCGCAGGAAGTCTGCTGAGCGTGAGGATGGTCAACGACGCCGGCAAGCCCATCGAGGGAGTGACCACCCCGGACAACACCGTGTGGAAACCCACGGTGCCGCTCGGATACGGGCGCACCTACACCGTCACCGCCACCGGCCTGGGCGCCGACGACGTCACCCGGGCCCTGGTGTCGAGTTTCACCACGCTGGTGCCCGGCAATCAGGCCGCGGTGCGGTTGACCACCACCGGCAACCAGGATCTGGGCGAGGGTGGGACCTACGGCATCGGGACCGTCGTCGTCGCACGCTTCGATGAACCGATCCCTGACCGCGCCGCCGCCCAGCGCACCCTGCGGGTCACCACCAGCCCGCCCGTCGACGGCGCGTGGACCTGGGTCAATGACGCGACCGCGCACTGGCGGCCGCAGCACTACTACGCCCCGGGAACGACCGTCACGGTCGCGGCCAACATCTACGGCGTCCCCCTCGGTGGGGGGCTTTACGGGCAAGCCGACGCCGGCGTGACGTTCCGCATCGGCGACGCACACGTCTCGATCGCCAATGACATCACCAAACAGGTCAGCGTGTTCAGCAACGGAAGATTGGTGCGCACCATGCCGACGTCGATGGGCATGGGCGGCAGCGAGACCATCGGGGGTCGCACCATCAGCTTCTGGACCCAACCCGGGATCTACACCGTGATGGACAAGGCCAACCCCGTCGTCATGGATTCCTCCACCTACGGGCTGCCGATCAACTCCCGGCTGGGCTACAAACAAACCATCAACTGGGCCACCCGGATCAGCACCGACGGCATCTACCTTCACCAACTCGAGGACACCGTCTGGGCCCAGGGCAACACCAACCTCTCCCACGGATGTCTGAACCTCAGCGCCGACAACGCACGCTGGTTCTACGACTTCTCCCAGCCCGGCGACGTCGTCGAGGTCCGTAACACCGGCGGGGCGCCGCTGGAATTATGGCAGAACGGCGACTGGGGAGTGCCCTGGCCGCAGTGGCTGGCCGGCGGTGCAACCGACGCGACCACCCAACAGGCTCCGGCACTGGTCGTCGGCGACCCACCGCCACTTTCGCTCGGAAAGCAGGGAGCCGGTGGGCCAGCACCACGGTGACCGGCCGGCGAGTCGGCGCCCATGGCTGTTTGACCGCCGCCGTGATCGCGGTCGGCGCGGCCCTGGGCACCATAGCGGTGGCCACCGGCGCGCTACGGCTGGGAAAGCCCGCCGACTCTGCCCCCTCTGCCGACCAGTTAGCTCAACAGCGTTGCCAGTCCGACGTGCTCAAGCGGTTGGTCTCCCCGACACAGCCACGATCTCTGATGTCCACACCGAAACCAGCACTCTCGACATCAACGGTCGGGACTTTTTCCTCGCTGACCGCCAGCGAGCCGCTCAAGGGCGTCGACGTCTCGCGCGTATCAGCGTGCTGAACGTGTCCGGTGTGGCCAACGCTCCCAGCGAAGTCGGCACCACGATCCAGGACGACTTCGACTGCCGCGCCTACTTCGTCGACGGCGCACTGGCCCACACCGTGGTCGTCTTCGACCGCGGCCACGGAGGTACGGCGCGACTCGCAGCAATGAGTCTCCGCCCAACAGCTCACAATCAAACTGCAAGCCGTGATCGACGCCCTCGGCGACCAGAACCCACCCGGCGAGGGATCAGAACAAGCGGACCTTCGCGGCAGGGGTAGGCACAGCCGCGATCCGATCGGGCAATTCCGCCGCGGCGAGCTACGCCGCGAGGCACCGGGTCCACCCGTCGACGTTCGGGTGTCGGCGGCGGCACCAGAGCCGGCGGCCGCCCAACGCACCAAAGCCGTCGCTGAAACCGGCTGGGCCCCGAACACCTGCTTCGGTATTGGCCCGGATCAGAGTTCGGGGACTTCGCCCGACGAGGCTTGATCAGCGGTTTCCCGCATGGGCGGCTTCACCACCATCGCGCAGTGCCGACAGCACTTTGTCGGGGTGGCGGGTGCTCACCAGCCAGTACGGCGTCGGGTCGTCGGGGTCGTCCAGGACGACCAACACCATCGGACCCACCCAGTTGCGGTGCAACACGTAGGCGGCCGGGTCGAGCTGACGGCCCAGGGCGGCGAACTTCGCCGAGCGCGGGACGGCTGCCGATCGCGTCATCACCGAGGCCGGCAGGTGGGCCGGCCCAGCCCACAGTTCGACCTCGGCGCCCGCGCCGATGACCTGCACCTCCATCCGCCCGAGCGACAGCAATACGCCGATGGCCGCCGGGGCCAGCATCGCGTAGGGCAGCCAGTCGGGAAGATTGCGGACGCCCATGTTCACCTCGGCGGCCAGCAGGGCCGACAAACCCAGGCCGATCGGCCACCACCACCACGGCACCCACAGCCGCTCCCGATACCGCACAGTTTGGGTGGCGACCTGCGAACCAGACACGCGACCCAAGGATAGTTTTTGCCCTCGTGCACAGCACTCTCGCGGTGAATCCGCGACAGCGTCGAGGCGGTGTCGAGGCGAGAGAGTTTCGAGAAGATCGCCCGGGCATCCCGTCACACGAGGTCTCGTCGGTGCTGAGCCGCACCCTCCCCTGCAGTACATCCGTGACGGCATCAGCGAGAAGTTGCCGTGCCGTTGCGATCAGTGACTGCTTCTTCATCGGGTTCCTAGGTCACCGGGTGTGATCGGCGTGCGAGTCCACGCTGGCAGTCACCCAAGGCTTGGGAGCCCACCTCGGTATCCCCACGCGGCGATGGCCACCCACGTTCTCAACAAATCCACCCGCCTGGTCGGCGGCCTTGGGTGTCGCGATGGTTGCAGCGGCGGGTCGGCCGGTCGCGGAGGCCTGACCTGGATTCTCGGCGCGTTCACCGCGGTCCTGTCGGTCTATGTAGTCACCGATGCCATCGCCGGCCGAGTCACTGCCGACCGCGTCCTCACCCACTCCGCTCGCCGCCGGGGGCTTATTCGCCTGGATCGTGTGGCGGCGGGGCCGCCCTGATTGGAATCATCCCGACCAGACTGTGATCGCGGACTCCGATGAGATCGTGCTGCCCGAGAAGGCTTCTCGGGGACGTCGACATGGACACCTGCGCCCCAGCGACGGCTGCGCAGCCTGAAAATGCCCGTCAGAGCATGACTGCGAACATGATGGCCATGCCGGCCGCCATGGCGAGTGGGCACAGTATGTCCACAGTCTTATGGGGGATGAGGAAATTGATCCTTCCTGATCTCGTTCTTGTCCATCCACCGCCGCGCCGATAGAACTACGGTCTATCTACGTATATAGTTGCTGCCGGCACGCATCCCCGCAAGCCCGCTACCCGGCATGGGGGCACGGCCCACTGCCCTGCCTCAGATCAGAGGTTCACTGATTTCTACGAAGGACTTGCTCGAATGGCACCTTTCACGCGCATTCTGCTGACGGCTTTCGCAGTCGTCGCCCTCGTTATCGGCGCGGGTGTCTACCTCTCGGCCCGAGATAGAGACGCCTCCGCCGGATCGCAAGTGCAGGTTGATGACGTGGGGCAACTGGTTCGCGACAACAGCCGCCGCCTCAACACAGTGCCGAACAGTGACGTCACCGTCGTCGAGTTCCTCGACTTCGAGTGTGAGGGGTGTCGGGCGGCCTTCCCGATGGTCGAGAAACTTCGATCCGAATACGGGGACCGCGTCAATTTCGTCGTCCGCTACTTCCCCATCCCGTCTCACTTCAACGCAGAGCGGGCTGCCCGCGCGGTCGAGGCGGCAGCCCAGCAGAGCAAGTTCGAGCCGATGTACAAGAAGATGTACGAGACACAGAGTCAATGGGGTGAGCAGCAGAAACCAGCCGATTCCATATTCCGCAGTTTTGCAAGTGAACTCGGTCTCGTCATGCCCGCCTTCGATGCGGCCTACAACGACCCCGCGACACTCGATCGCATCAACTTGGACGTCGCCGACGGTAAAGCGCTCGGCGTCCAGGGCACTCCGACCTTTTTCCTCGATGGACATCGCTTGGAATTCAAGAGCTACCAGGATGTGTCGGCGGCGATTCAACAAGCGTTGAGGGAATAGCGGCCGGCCATCGGCGACGGTGGTACGTCGGGTCGCCGTTGCATCTTCGCTTGGCACAACACTGATTCAGCTGTACGGCCCGTCGCAGAAAGCGCGCCCACTGTTCTGTAGCCGAGGTTGCTGGGGACGTTGCCATGTCGGCTGAAACCGCGTGGGGTGGCGTTGCCCCGACTACTGCGGAACTCGGTGTGGGAGAACCAGATTCCGCCGAATACCATCGACGCCTGCAACGGCAGGGCGTCTATTGAAAGCCTCTCGCTCTGATCGGTCACTTGGCGGGCAGATTGTTTGTCGAGTGTCTCCCGCAACATGGAGTCGAGTAAATTGGCAGCGAGTGCTTGAGCCCCTTCTGGATGCCCGTCCACCAACATGTCGATCACTTTCAGTGCAAGACCCCGGTACTCAATGACGTCGTCCTCGGAGGTAGTTTCGACGCCTCACGACACGCCGCGACAATCCGCTTCCATCGGCGTCCGAGAATGCGGCGCCGCTCTTGCTTTGACGCGGCAGCTATTAAGGCGTTGAGAACGTCCCGCGGCGGCACCCATGCGTGGGCGAGCACCTGATGCTCAACATCGATGTCAAGGTGTACTCCCTGGCTCAGCCCCGCACACGACCTTCGGCGCGGGGTCGTACCGAACCGTGTGCGTCTCGGTACGGATTGCCCCGGTAGCGATCTCGCGCAGTGTGCGGGTGTCGGTGATGGTGAACCCGGACGTTCCGCCGCTGGTGCTGCACTGCTGGCCAGCAGGAATGGTCACCGTGCTGGGGGTCGTCGCGTTGGTCCGTGAGCTCTGAGATGACGTCACCTCGAAGCGCTTGACCCCCGACAGTCGCACCGTGACCGAACTGGGCGTCCACTCGGTCTCGATCAACACCGCCGCCAGACCGTCGTTGCGGAACTTCAGGTCGATGTCGTCGCCGGACACAGTCGCCTCCCGACCCGCCGGGTAACGACTGATGTAGAAACTGTGCTCCTGGTGTTCGACGTCAACCATGCCGGCGAAGTACGCGGCATTGAACAACGTGGTGGCGACCTGCGAGACGCCACCGCCGACGCCGCGCGCCGGGCGGCCGTTCTCGATCACGCCCGCCTCGACGTAGCCGGCCGCGGTGCTGCGCGGGTTCGTCGCCGCGTTCAGGCTGAACGTCTCGCCCGGCCCGACCACCGCGCCGTCGATCTGCCCCGCTGCGCGCTTGATGTTCACCCCGGAGTCGGTGGCGAATCCGCTGGTTTGGAACTCGCCGATGACACCTGGGACGCCGAGTGCCTCTAGATCCGCAGTCGTGAATCGTGCCGGCTGGTCGGCGTACACGGCGGCGATCTCGCGATCACCGGTGCCGGTCAACGCGGATGGGAGATCCGCCAGCGTGGTCTCGTAGTCGATGCCCCGACCGTCCTGCGACGGCACCACCACCGCCGTCCCGGACGCGAAGTCGAGCGCCGCGTCGCGGCCCGGGATCTCCGAGGCGGCGAGCTGCGGTCGGAGCGCATCGGCGATGGCGGCGAGGTTGATCTCCGGTACGAGCGCACCGGCCTCGGCGCGGAAGGCCAGTGCCGCGGCGACGACCTCCGTGGTGATCGTGGCCCGTGCGCCGCCGTCGCCGACCACGGTGACCGGCGCCGACACCGCGGGTCGCGCGACCTGGTCGACTGCGGCGGCCACGTCATCGGCCGTCGTACTCGCAGGGAGTTCGACGACCGGCAGCGCCACAGCCTGACCCGTCGCCCAGTCACGCTTCAGCGTTGCGGCTGCGGCGTTCACGTCGAGCTTCTGGCCCGCACGCGGGTCGACCGGAACCGGCCTGCCGTCTACGAAGCCGACCGAGCCCTCGACCGGACTCCTGTCGACGGTCGGTGCGAGTTCTTTCAGCGCAGCGGTCAGCGCCTCGTCGTCAACCGTGGAGACCACGCCGACCTCCCGCTCGGTGAACAACGACGTGATGCGCGTGATCGGGTTGAGCGGCTGGGCACCGGTCTCCTGCGCCGTGCGCGCCCAGTCGACCATCAGC
>DAIPYT010000149.1:0-7091 GCA_036782595.1 Mycobacterium sp.
CGGCCGGGGAATCGTCCGAGCCTTGCGGTGTGGAAGTTCGCATCCTGCGACGGATGCCAGCTGACCCTGCTGGACTGCGAGGATGAACTGCTGATGCTGGCCGAGGAGGTCCAGATCGCGACCTTCGCCGAGGCGTCCAGCGCCATCGTCGGTGGTCCCTACGACATTTCGCTGGTCGAGGGTTCGATCACCACGCCGGCAGATGAGCGTCGGATTGCCGAAATCCGCGTCCAGTCAGGCGTTCTCGTCGCGATCGGGGCATGTGCGACCGCCGGCGGTATCCAAGCACTGCGCAATTTCGCTGATGTCGGAGAGTTCACCTCAGTGGTCTACGCGCGCCCGGACTACATCCAGACCCTGGCCACCTCCACGGCGGCATCAGCGCATGTGACGGTCGACTACGAGTTGCGCGGCTGTCCGATCGATCGCGGTCAACTGCTCGACACCCTGGCCGCCCTGCTGGTCGGCCGCAAGCCCAAGCTGCCGGCGGCGACGGTCTGCACCGAATGCAAGCGCGCCGGAGTCACCTGCGTGACCGTCGCCGACGGCATCGCCTGTCTGGGGCCGGTCACCCACGCCGGGTGCGGTGCGCTGTGTCCGTCGCACCACCGGGGCTGCTATGGATGCTTCGGGCCGATGGCCACCCCGAACATGGGTGCGATGATCCCGTTGTTGCACCGCGACGGCATGTCCGGCGGTGACGTGGACCGGGTGTTCGGCACCTTCAACGTCACCCAGTTCCAGGCTGAGCGGGACTCGTCGTGACCGAATCGCGCACCCTCCGGGTGGGAGCCCTGACCAGGGTCGAGGGTGAGGGTGCACTCCACGTCGAATTGCGTGACGGCGCAGCAGAACTCGTCGAACTCAACATCTATGAGCCACCCAGGTTCTTCGAGGCTTTCCTGCGCGGTCGGGCCCACACCGAGCCGCCTGATATCACCGCCCGGATCTGTGGCATCTGCCCGGTGGCCTACCAGACCAGCGCCTGCAACGCGATCGAGGATGCCTGTGGAGTGACACTGGACCCCGAACTCGTCGCGCTACGCCGACTGCTCTACTGCGGTGAGTGGATCCACAGCCACGTCCTGCACATCTACCTGCTGCATGCTCCGGACTTCCTCGGCGCACCCGATGTCATCGCCGTCGCCAAGACCCATCGCGAGGCGGTGGAACGCGGACTGGCGCTGAAGAAGGCCGGCAACCGATTGCAGGAACTCATCGGCGGTCGGTCCATCCATCCGGTCAACGTGCGGGTCGGCGGCTTCTACTCGGTGCCGACGCGGGTGGATCTCAGGCCGATGGCCGAGCAGTTGAGACAGGCGCTCGATCACGCGCTGGCCACGGTCGAGTGGGTGGCCGGCTTCGATTTCCCGGATCTGACCATCGCGCACGAGATGCTGGCATTGACCGCTGATCGCTACCCGCTGGAGAACGGGCGGATCGCCCGCAGTGCCGGTGAGGTCTTCGAGGTGGCGCAGTTCAGTGACCATGTCCGGGAAACGCAGGTTCCCCACTCCACCGCTCTGCACGCCACCCTCGACGGTCGGCGCCACCTGACCGGCCCGCTGGCCCGTTACTCGCTGAACCACGACAAGCTGTCCCCGTTGGCCAGGCAGGCGGCATCCGCTGCCGGGCTGGGCGACGAGTGCCGAAATCCCTTTCGCAGCATCATCGTTCGTGCTGTCGAGGTGGTTTACGCCGTGGAGGAGGCGCTGCGGATCATCGCCGATTATGAGCGGCCGGCGCGACCGTTCGTCGCCGTGGAACCCCGCGCCGGGACCGGGCACGGGATCAGCGAGGCCCCGCGCGGGCTGCTCTATCACCGTTACCGCATCGATGACGACGGTCTCATCGCGGAGGCCGATATCGTCCCGCCGACCGCCCAGAACCAGGCGGCCATCGAAGATGACCTGGCCCGGGTTGTGGTTGCGGGCGCGTCCCTGGACGACGCCACGCTGACCGCGATGTGTGAACGGACCATCCGCAATTACGACCCGTGCATCTCCTGTGCAACGCACTTTCTCACCCTGACGGTGGACCGTCGGTGAATGACCGGGCCGTCGTCATCGGTATCGGCAACACCTTCCGGCGCGACGACGGTATCGGGCCGGCGGTCGCGGCGGATATCGCAGGCCGGGAACTTCCGGGCATCCGGGTTCTCAGCTGCCCGGCCGAACCGACCGCGATCCTGGATGCCTGGCAGGGCGCGACGCGGGCGGTCCTCATCGACGCCGCCGTGGGCGACCGTCCGGGCCGAATCCGGCGATCCGGAGTCGACGAGTTGGCCGAGTCCAGGTCGGTGAGCTCCCATGACCTGGACTTGCGACAGACCTTCGAGCTGGGTCGTGCGCTGGGGCGGGTGCCGAGCTCGATCACGGTGGTCAGCGTGGATGTCGCCAACACCGGCCACGGCGAGGGGTTGACACCTTCTGTTGCGGCGGCACTACCCGAGGCCGTGCGGGCCGTCCTGGACGTCTTGGACGTCTTGGGCACGGGTGAGGAATCCCGAGACCAGCAGCCGTAGCCGACGGACCGCATCGTCGAGTTCGGCGGCGGTCCGGGTGCGCAGATCCTCGGGATTCAACCCGAGTCGGCCGATATCGCCGGCCCCGTTCTGGAGGTCCTCGTTGATCCACTGTTCCACCAGCTCGCCGTCGACCTCCGGGTGGAACTGCAGCCCCAATGCCCGACCGTGGGAAAACGCCTGGGTTGCGTGGGCGTTGCGGGCCACCTCCCGGGTGCCGGCCGGGGGGGTGAAGCGGTCGAAGTGCCACTGGAACCACGGACCGCCCGGAACCAGGCCGGGTACGTCGCTGTCGATGTGATGCCAGCCGATCTCCGGCTCCGATGAGCGGGTGACGGTCCCGCCGAGGGCCCGGGCCAGCAACTGTCCGCCGAAACACACTCCGAGCACAGCCGCCCCGCCCTCCAGTGCACGACGCAGCATGTCCATCTCCGCGGCTATCCACGGCACGTCGTCGTCGTAGGCTGCCCAGCGCGCGCCCAACGGGACGATGACGTCATAGCGACCCGGCTCGGGGAACCTGACCTCCAGCGCCGGGTCATCGGGCCGGTCAGCGGGAACCACGTCGAAAGTGCTTATGTTGAAACCCGATTCGGCAAACACCTCACCGAGCAGGGCTTCTGGTGCCGTGGGGTCATTGCGGACGAACAGCACTTGCCGGGGCACGTCTTCACCGTACGGCAGCGGGGTAACCGGTGGTGTCGGGCCGCGGGAATCCCACCCCGGCTAGACAGGCGAATTGTACTTCCGGAATACTTAGCGGTATGGGAGTCTCCACGGCGGTCTGGGTCGGCACGTGCGTCGTCATTCTGGGGTTGTTCGTCTTCGACTTCTTCGCCCACGTGCGGGTTGCGCACGAGCCGACTTTCCGGGAGTCGGCGATCTGGTCGACGGTGTACATCAGCCTTGCGGTGGTCTTCGGCTTTTTCATCTGGTGGCGCTGGGGCGGGGAGTACGGGGGCGAGTACTTCGCCGGTTATGTCACCGAGAAGGCGCTGTCGGTGGACAACCTGTTCGTCTTCACCGTGATCATGGCCTCCTTCGCGGTGCCACGCATGTACCAGCAGAAACTGCTGCTGATCGGCATCGTGATGGCGTTGGTCATGCGGGCCGGTTTCGTCGCCGTGGGGGCCGCCGCGATCAACACCTTCAGCTGGGTGTTCTACCTTTTCGGGGCCTTCCTGATCTTCACCGCACTCAAATTAGCCCGGGAGAGCGGCCATGAGCGTGAAGCGGAGGTGGAACGCGAGAGCCGGCTGGTGACTTTCGTGCGCCGGTTCGTGCCGACCACCGACGACTACGACGGCGACAAGTTCCTGACCCGGATCAACGGCCGACGGGCCGTTACCCCGATGATGCTGGCGCTGATCGCGATCGGCTTCACCGACCTGCTCTTCGCCCTGGATTCCATCCCGGCCATCTACGGCCTCACCGAGGAGCCCTACATAGTGTTCACCGCCAACGCATTCGCGTTGATGGGCCTGCGACAGCTCTACTTCCTGATCGGCGGTCTGCTGGACCGGCTGGTCTACCTGTCGGCCGGTCTTGCGATCATCCTCGGTTTCATCGGGGTCAAGCTGCTGCTGCACGCGCTGCACAAGAACACGCTGCCGTTCATCAACGGCGGCGATTACGTCAATGTCCCGGAGATCTCGACGGGGATGTCCATCGGTGTTATCGGCATCGTCCTGGTGATCACAACCGTGGCGAGCCTGATCAAAACCCGCGGTCGGACCTCGGTCGGGCCCTGATCTGCAAGAAAATCTGTGAGGGGTTCGTGTCAGGTGGTCACCCTCGGTAGTGATGGGGTCAATCCACCGGGATTTTAGCTGCATTCCGCAGGGTTTTCGGGGTGGCCAGGCACGGTTTCGCGGATCAGGCTGACGCGGCGCTGGATTGGAGAAGACGCTCGAGCACATCGTTGATGGTGATCAGCCCGATGACTTTTCCGGTGTCGACCACGGTGCACAGGTGGCTGCGCGTCTCGCGCATCGTCCTCAGCGCCTCGTACACCGGGACAGAGATATCAATTGTCACGGCGGGGCGCATCAGATCGGCAGCGGTGGTCGCGGGTGGCACCCGCAGGCTGTCGCGGACGTGTACGACACCATCGACGTGGCCGTTGCCGCGAACCAGCAGTCGTAGGTGGCCGGTTCGTTTGGCCGTCTCTTGGATCATGGCGCAGGTGGAGTCCGGGGCGACGCTGCTCGGTGAGGCGTTGGGGTGCACCATGTCTCCGACGGTGAGGGCCTGCAGTTCGAGGGCTCTGGTGAGATGGCCGTGGTAACGCTCGTCCAGTGTGCCAACGGTTGCGGAGTGTTCGACCAAGTGCCGCAGCGCCTCGGGGTCCTGTCCGGTTCCGACCTGATCGACGGGTTGGACCCCAACCCTGCGCAGGCACCAGTTCGCCAGGTGATTGAGCCGGATGATCGCGGGCCGGGCCACCCACATGAAGCCGCGCATAGGAATGGCCAGCATGGTCGCCGATCTCTCCGGGTGCGCGATGGCCCAGGACTTCGGGGCCATCTCCCCAACTACCAAGTGCAGAAACGTCACAATGGTCAGGGCCGCAATGAATCCCGCGAGGTCGGCCAGCCAGAGCGGCGCCCCCCACCCCTGAAAAGCGGGAGTCAACCAGCGGTGCACCGCCGGCTTGGTCACCGCGCCCAGTGCCAGGGTGCACACTGTGATGCCGAGTTGGGAACCGGCCAACAGAATCGACAATTCCGAGGCGCTGCGCAGCGCGGCCCGCGCGGCCCGGCTGTGTGGGGCGGCGTCTTCCAATCGGGAACGACGCGCGGCGATGAGGGAGAACTCCACTGCCACGAAGAACGCACTCGCGCCAATTAAGCCTGCGGTTGCGGCGAGAAAGATCCACGGGTTGTTCACGACAGGCCCCCGACTGCCGTGCCGGTCTCGGTCTCGGTGAGGACGGCGACGAAGATCGAGGACGGGACACGGTGGTCGATCGCACGGACTTCGGCGCGCAACACACGCTGGACAGGCGCCAAGCCATGAGCCAGGTCAGCAGGGTCGGGATCTAACGGGATATCTACCGCGTCGCCGACGGCCGGCAAGCCGCCGAACTCGGCGATGACCAAGCCGGCGATGGTTTCACAGGCCCCTTCGGGGATCTCGTGACCGAGCGTGCGGGCCACCTCGTCGAGGTGCACGTCGCCGCGAAGCAGCCAGCCGTCTGCGAGGCAGACGATGCCGTCGTCCTCGGGATCGTGCTCGTCGGCGATCTCACCGACGAGTTCTTCGGCCATGTCCTCGACGGTCAGGACACCGGCGAAGCCACCGTACTCGTCGATGACTAGCGCCATCTCTTCCTTCGCGCTGGTCAGTTGGGCGAGGACCGCCGGCAGCGGCAGAGTCGTCGGTACGATGACTGCGGGCCGACACACCGTTCGTGCCGTGCCGGTGCGGGTGTCGTGCAGCAGGTCGTGCAGATGCACCACGCCGAGCAGGTCGTCGGGTGAGGTGTCGATCACCGGGTAGCGGGTATGACCGTCGGCCATCTTCGCCCACACACTCTCGATCGAGTCGTCGGCTCCCACGACGTCCACCTGTGCGCGGGGAATCATCGCGTGCTCGGCGGTACGGGTGGGGAAGTCCAAGATTCGGTCGAGCAAGGTGGACAGCTCGATCGGCAACTCGCCGGTCTGCCGCGACTCGGCGACGATGTGCTCAAGGTCGCGTGCGGTCGCGGAATGCTCCACGTCGTGGACCGGCTCGATCCGCAACGCCCGCAACAGCAAGTTCGACGACGCATCGAAGAGTTTGATCAGCCACCCAAACAGCGCCAAATAGATTGCGGTGGAACGAGAAAGCCACCGGGCCAACGGTTCTGGGCGAGCGATAGCCAGATTCTTTGGGAACAACTCGCCGAAAACCATCTGAACGACGGTCGAGAAGACCACCGCCAGCACTGCGCCGATGGCAATGCCCAGAGCCGCAGGGACACCGACGCCGCCGAGGAGGTCTCCCACTCCCACCCCGATGAGCGGTTCGGCGACGTACCCGACCAGCAGACCGGTGACGGTGATGCCGAGTTGGGCACCGGACAGCATGAACGACGTGCGGCGCGTGATCGACAGCGCCCGAGTCGCGGCCGCGTCACCCGCTTCCGCGCGTACCTTCAGCCGCGACCGGTCCACGGCCATGTAGGCGAATTCCTGCGCAACGAAATAGCCGGTGACGGCGGTAATGGCAAGAACGACGACGATGCCGAGACCAATACCCAAGGCGGTCACCACAGGCGTCGCCGATGCGGAACTTCGGGGTGGACGTCACATCCGGCCCGGGGTCTTCGGGGTTTGCGCTTGGCGCGTCTCATCTCTCCTTCCGGGGTTGGTGACTCGACAACGATTCTGCCATCACGACGAACAAGGCAGCTCAACCCCGACCGCAACTACTGGCCCAACAAACAGAAAAACCCCGGCCGAGGCCGGGGAAATCTGTAACCAATGACTCGACTCATGTGTAACCCATGACCCGACTCACCACAATTGTGTCCGAGGGGGGACTTGAACCCCCACGCCCGTTAATAGGGCACTAGCACCTC
>DAIPYT010000150.1:0-7023 GCA_036782595.1 Mycobacterium sp.
CTGCTGATCCGAGACGCCCGGGCCGCGATCAGCAGCAGCGCGCTCCCGGATTGAGTTCAGCCGCACGGTGCCGCATCCGCCAGTACTCCGACTCGGAGATCACCGGCTCACCGGGATGCACCCGCCGGCGATGTGCGACGTACCGCTGATAGTGGTTATCGCCCATCAATGCGCCGACGTACCAACGGATTTGGCGGCCGAGGCTGGTAATGCGTCCCATTGCTTCTGCACCTCCTTCTCCGCCGGAGTCGCGATCAACCGCGACGGCCCGAAGATCTTTGACGGAACAGGATGCTCCGCCGCCAGTGGCCGACCGCGACCACGGGCCGAACGGACCGACATCACCACGGCCGAGCCGACCACGACGATCACGACGCTGGCGAAGATGATCGACAGGGTGCCCTGGATGAAGGTGTTCCGGACGACGTCGGACAACTGATCGGAGTTCTTGGCCGCACCGAACGCGGTCTTACCGGCCTCCTGGGCGTCGCGGTACTGGAAATGCTGGGTCCAGTAGCCCAGTTTCGGATCGCCGGAGAAGATCTTCTGCCACGACGCCGTCAGCGTGACGATCAGATCCCACAGCAGCGGAATGCCGGGTATCCAGGCCCATTTCAGCAATCCCATCTTGATCACCACCACGGTGACCACCGTCAGCGCGATCGCCGCCAGCAACTGGTTGGCGATGCCGAACAACGGGAACAGGGTGTTGATGCCGCCCAGCGGGTCGGTGACGCCCATCAGCAGGATAGAACCCCAACCCGCGACGACGAGGATGCTGCACACCCAGGCGCCGACCTTCCAACTCGGGTCGTGCAGCCGGCGAAACGGGCCGCCGAGGTTGCTCAGCCCGTCGGAGAGCATGAACCGGGCCACCCGGGTTCCGGCGTCGATGGTGGTGAGGATGAACAGCGCCTCGAACATGATCGCGAAGTGGTACCAGAACGCCTTCAGTCCGCTGCCGCCGAATACCGAGAGCACCTGGGCCATACCGAACGCCAGGGTTGGTGCACCGCCGGTGCGCGAGACGATCGACTGCTCACCGACACTCGCGGCCGCGTCGGTGATCTCCGCGGGAGTGATCGGCGGTCCGGACAGGCCCAGCTTGTTGACGTAGGCCGCCGCCGTCTCCGCGGTACCGCCGGTGGCCGCAGCGGGAGCATTCATCGCAAAGTACAAGTGCTGGTTGAGGATTGAGGCGGTGATCAGAGCCATGATCGCCACGAACGACTCGGTCATCATGCCGCCGTAGCCGATCAGCCGCATCTGGCTTTCCTTCTCCAGCAGCTTGGGCGTGGTGCCCGAGGCGATCAGTGAGTGGAACCCCGACAGCGCGCCGCAGGCGATGGTGATGAACAGGAACGGGAACAACGAGCCGGCAAAAACCGGACCGGCACCGGATTTGGCGAACGCCGAGATCGCCGGGGCCTCCATGACCGGGCGGGCCAGCAGAATCCCGACGGCCAGCAGTGCGATGGTGCCAACCTTCATGAACGTCGACAGGTAGTCCCGCGGTGCCAGCAGCAGCCACACCGGCAGCACCGAGGCGGCCAGGCCGTAGATGATCAGACACCACGAGAGCGTGACCTTGGACAGGGTGAACCAGTCCGCGCCCCAGTCGGTGTGGCCCACCCAACCGCCGGCCACCACCGCCAGCAGCAGTAGGACCACCCCGATCAGCGATACCTCAGAGACCCGGCCGGGCCGCAGGTAGCGCAGATACAACCCCATGAAGATGGCGATCGGGATGGTCATCGCGATCGAGAAGACGCCCCAGGGGCTTTCGGCCAGGGCGTTGACGACCACCAGGCCCAGCACCGCCAGCAGGATCACCATGATCACCAGCACCCCGATGATCGCCGCCGCCCCGCCGACCGCACCCAACTCGTCGCGCGCCATCTGGCCCAGCGAGCGGCCACGCCGTCGTGTCGAGATCGCCAGCACCAGGTAGTCCTGCACGCAGCCGGCCAGCACCGCGCCGATGATGATCCAGATGGTGCCGGGCAGATACCCCATCTGGGTGGCCAGCACCGGGCCCACCAGCGGACCCGCGCCGGCGATCGCGGCGAAGTGGTGGCCGAAGAGCACCCGCCGGTCGGTGGGCATGTAGTCGGTGCCGTTCTCGTAGATCTCGGCGGGGGTGGCGTGGTCGTCGCGGGGCCGCACGATCTTCATCTCGATGAGCCGCGCGTAGAACCGGAAGCCGATAACGTAGGTGCAGATCGCCGCCACGACGAACCACACCGCGTTGACGGTCTCACCGCGAACGAAAGCGATGACCGCCCATGCCACGGCACCCAGCACCGCGATGGCGCCGAAGATGAGTTTGTGCCGGGTGGTGATGGGCGAGCGGTCGATGATCGCGACCGGCGGCAGGTCCTTGTCGGTGCGCACGAAGGTGACGTCGCCGCGGACCTCCTCGAGGGTTTCCATAGCCGACGATCCTCCCATCCGGTCGGTGCTCCCCTGCGGATATCCACCGGATGGGGGATGCGCACACCGTCAATCCAGGCAGGCTCTAGTCCTCGACCCGCAAGGAGGTGAGTGCGATGCCGGCATGGCGTCTGCGTGATTACCACGACGAGGACCTGGACCAGGCCATCGGTGTGTGGGACCAGAGTCGCGGTCCGGGGTCGGCTGAGCCGGTGTTCAGCGTCGCCGAAGTGATGGCCGCCGCCCGATCCGGTGAACCTGCTGTGGTCGCCGAGGTGGGCGACGAGGTGATCGGCATGGCGGTGGCCCAGACCCAGGGGGAACGGGCCTGGATCCTGCTGTTGGCGATCGCCTCCCGGTGGCGTGGACGTGGTGTCGGCTCGGCACTACTGGCAGACCTGGAGCGGCGCCTGCGCTCCCAGGGCGTGCGACGGATCTGCGCCGCACTGCCGGATGGGGCGACCGGAGCCGCGGCACTGGAGAACTCGGGATACACCCGGCGCGAGAAGTTGGTGTACTACGAACTACTCGAGCACCTCGGCCCCGATCAGGCCAACCTGCTCGACGAACTGGGCGGCCAGATTCTGCCGCCCGGGCTGTGGGGCGACCTGGCCGGTATGGAGACCGAGAAGCAGATCATCGAACGCCGCATCGTCGACCCGCTGGGCCACCCCGAGGTCGCCGAGCGGTACGGCGTCAGCCCGCCCAAGGCGGTCATCCTCTTCGGGCCGCCCGGAACCGGGAAAACCAGCTTCGCCAAAGCGATTTCGTCGCGGCTGGGGTGGCCGTTCGTCGAGCTGTTCCCGTCGCGGCTGGCCGCCACCGGAACCGGCGGACTGGCCGCCTCGCTGCGGGAGGCGTTCGCCGACCTGGCCGAACTCGACGAACTGGTGCTGTTCATCGACGAGGTGGAGGAGATCGCCACCGCCCGCGCCGGTGCCTCCACCGCCGAACTCGGCGTGACCAACGAACTACTCAAACTGATACCGGCGTTCCGTCAGCACGACAGCCGGCTTCTGGTGTGCGCCACCAACGCGGTGCACTCGCTGGATTCGGCATTCCTGCGGCCGGGCCGGTTCGATTACGTCATCCCGGTCGGGCCGCCCGATCAGCCGGCCCGCCGGGCGGTCTGGCAGCGCTACCTCGGGGCCGCGAGCGGATCCGTACATGGCGGGGTGGACGTCGACGCACTGGTGACCGCCTCGGAACTGTTCACCCCGGCCGACATCGAATTCGCCGCCCGCAAGGGCGCCCAGTCCGCGTTCGAGCGTGAGATGCGCGACGGCAAGGGTATGCCTGCCGTCACCGAGGACTACCTGCGTGCGATCGGTGAGATCCGGCCCACCCTGACAGCGGCGATCCTGGCGGAATTCGACCGCGGTAAGACCGAGTTCGCCCGTCTGTAGTCCTGTAGTCGCGATTTCCCATACGTGAATGTGACCAGTGGTAAAACTTACGCATGGCTGAGGCGCGTGAGGGACGTGGTTGGACCTTCCTGACCAACCACGCCCATGTGCTGCTGTGCCTGTCGAGAGGTGAAGCGCTGACCGCTCGCGAACTGGGACTGCGGATCGGCATCACCGAACGTGCCGTTCAGGTGATCCTGGCCGATCTCACCGATAGCGGGTACCTGAAGAAGAAGAAGGAAGGCCGGCGCAACCTCTACACCGTCAACACCAAAGGGCGGCTGCGCCATCCACTGGAGGCCCACCACACCGTGGGTCAGCTCATCACCGCGCTCGAATAGCCCTGCGCTCGGGGCATTGCCGGCGGGCGGTAACGTCCGAGCATGCCGATTGCACTGACCGACGACCACCGCGAACTCGGAGCGGTCGCCCGCTCCTTCCTCACCGCCGCGAAGGCCCGCTGGGCCGGCCGGGAACTGCTCGACGCCGACGAAGAGACCCGCCCGCCGTTCTGGCGGGAACTGGCCGAACTGGGCTGGCTGGGTCTGCATGTCGAGGAGGCCTACGGTGGCTCGGGGTTCGGGCTGCCCGAACTGGTGGTTGTCATCGACGAACTCGGGCGTGCGGTGGCGCCGGGGCCGTTCGTTCCCACCGTGGTGGTCTCAGCGGTCCTCGACGCGGTCGGCACCGACGAGCAGAAAGCCCGGCTTTTGCCCGGTCTGATTGACGGATCCCGCACCGGCGCAGTCGGTTTCGGCGGCACTGTGAAGGTGTCGGACGGCAGGGCCGCCGGGGAGGCGGGGGTGGTCCTGGGTGCCGGTCTGGCCGATGTTCTGCTGATCGCGGCCGGCGAGGACATGCTGCTGGTGGAGCGCGCGGCAGACGGTGTGGCGGTGCAGGTGCCCAAGAACCTCGACCGCACCCGCCGGTCGGGAACCGTCGTGTTCTCCGAGGCCGCCGTCGAGGTGCTGCCCGGGGCGCGCGCAGCAGCACTGGCCCGGGCCCGCACCCTGTTCGCCGCCGAAGCGGTCGGCGGGGCATCGGACTGTGTCGACGCCGCCGTCGAATACGCCAAGGTACGCGAGCAGTTCGGTCGCACCATCGCCACCTTCCAGGCGGTCAAGCACCACTGCGCCAACATGCTGGTGGCATCCGAATCCGCGGTGGCGTGCGTGTGGGATGCAGCCCGCGCGGCCGAAGAGTCCGCTGCGGACGGGGAAGCGCAGTTCCACCTGATCGCCGCGGCCGCCGCCGCGCTGGCCTTCCCGGCCTACGTTCGTAACTCCGAACTCAACATCCAGGTGCACGGCGGCATCGGGTTCACCTGGGAACACGATGCGCACCTGCACCTGCGGCGGGCGTTGACCGTGCAGGCGCTGCTGGGCGGAGACGGCCCGGCCACCGACCTGTTCACCCTGACCGCCGCCGGCCTCACGCGCGCCAACAGCCTGGACCTGCCCGCCGAGGCCGAGGAGATGCGCGCCGAGATCCGCGCCGAAGCCCACCGCATCGCCGCGCTGGACGAGAAGGCTCAACTCGACGAGCTCATCTCGACCGGCTACGTCATGCCGCACTGGCCCAAACCGTGGGGCCTGGCCGCAGGCGCCGTCGAGCAGCTCCTGGTGGAGGAGGAGTTCGCCGCCGCTGGTGTCCAGCGTCCGGACTACGGCATCACCGGCTGGGTGATCCTCACGCTGATTCAGCACGGGACCGAGTCGCAGATCGAGCGGTTCGTGGAAAAGGCGCTGCGCCGCGACGAGATCTGGTGCCAGCTGTTCTCCGAGCCGTCCGCCGGATCCGACGCGGCAGCGGTGAAAACCAGAGCCACCCGCGTCGACGGCGGATGGCAGATCAGCGGCCAGAAGGTGTGGACCTCCGGCGCGCACTACGCGCGGCGCGGATTGGCAACTGTGCGAACCGATTTCGACGGTCCCAAGCATGCCGGTATCACGATGGTGATCCTGGACATGAAGGCTCCCGGGGTGGAGGTCCGGCCGCTGCGCCAGATCACCGGCGGCAAGGAATTCAACGAGGTGTTCTTCAACGACGTGTTCGTCCCCGACGAGGACGTCGTGGGGGAGCCCAACGCCGGCTGGGCGGTGGCGCGGGCCACCCTGGGCAACGAGCGGGTGAGCATCGGCGGGGGAGCCGGCGGTATCGCCCCGGCGACGGCGTGGCTGGTGCACTTGGCGCAGACCCATGGCGACCGGATGGCCGGCGCGATACAGCGGGTGGGCCGGTTCCTCGCCGACGATCACGGGCTGCGACTGCTCAACCTGCGTCGCGCCGCCCGCAGCATCGAAGGTGCCGGCCCCGGGCCGGAAGGCAACATCACCAAACTGAAGCTGGCTGAGCACTTCGGCGAGCAGGGCGCGATCGCGGCGGCTCTGGTGGGCCCGGAGTTGGCGCTGGACGAGGGCGAGGCGGCACTGGCCGCCCGAGCCGCCATGGGCGCGCGGGGCATGGCCATCGCCGGTGGCACCTCGGAGGTGGCGCGCAACCAGATCGCCGAGCGCATCCTCGGCATGCCGCGCGATCCGCTGATCAAGTAAGGGTGGACAGATGACCGACGTGGAGATCAGTGTTCGCGGCTCGCACAGCGTGCTGGTGCCGCCCGAACGCGCCATCGTGTACGCGACCGTGAGCGCCGACGGCCCCGCGCCCGAACCGGTCGTCCGGTTGGTCGCATCCACTCTGGCCGAGGTGACGGCTTCCCTGGAGTCACGCCTCGACCCCGCGAATGGCCCGGTCGTCCGATATTCCGTCGAGCAGGTCCGCAAAGGCGCGCACCGCCCGTACAACCAGGACGGCCGCCAGATGCCGGAGGTGCACACCGCCTCGGCGTCGGTGACGGCAACCTTCCTCGACTTCGACGATCTGACGAACTGGGTGGACCGGACCGCGATTCTGGACGGTGTCGGCATCAACCACATCGAATGGACGCTCACCGACGCCACCCGGCACACGGTGGAGCGAGAGATCCGGCAGGAGGCGGTTCGCGATGCCGTGCGGCGGGCCCAGGACTACGCCGACGCCCTGGAATTGGGTCCGGTCACGGTCCGTGGCATCAGCGACACCGGGCTGTCCGGCGCGGGAGAGCCCCGAGTGCTGATGGCGCGCGCCATGGCAGACCCGATGGGTGGGCGGCCGCAGATTTTGCTGCGACCCGACGATGTGCCTATTG
>DAIPYT010000151.1:0-6984 GCA_036782595.1 Mycobacterium sp.
ACACCGCCACCACCCGGGATGTCAACAGGGCGCAGATCTACGCCTGGCGCAAGGGGATCAAGACGCTGTACTACATCCGGTTACGCCAGATGGCGCTGGAGGGCACCGAGGTCGAGGGCTGCGTCTCCTGCATGCTGTAGGTCCGACGGAGCGGCGGCCCACGACGCCTCGGAGTGACTGCCGACTGGATTACGCGGTCAGCGTGTAGAACAGCACCGCCCCGACGAAGCACGCTACGAATGCCACACAGATCCACAGTGTGAATCGGCGCTCGAGGTTCATGGCGACGTCCTCGCCGTCGCGTTTCAGTCGCCATGCGCCAATGACCGCACTGGCGAGCATCGCGGTCACGGCCGCGTAGGCGAGCAGGTAGATCAGGTCGATCATCGGCAGGTAGCCGACCTCGGGAAGCGCTGAGGACACCCCGAATTGCATTGCGACCAGAGCGATCAACGCGGTGATCGGCACGTTGACCTTGGAGTCGACGTAGGACGCGGGGATGATCACGCCGAGTGCCGCGGCGATGAGCACGATCACCAGCGGCAGGATCGTCTTGAAGATGCCCGACGTCACCGGAGAGGACACCGGTATCTCCACGACCACACGACTGTAGGTGCGGTCTTCGGGAGTGGACTCGATGTCGCCGAACGAGGTCGGGTAGGTGTGGGTGTCGAACGCGATGCTGGGCATCCCGAAGTTGTAGCCCGCGAGGGTGATGTGGGGATTGACCGTGATCGGATCCTTGTCCGGCACGTAGACGACCTGCGTGGAATCGTTGATCGCGTCCTCGAACACGAAACGCAGTGACTGCTTCTGGAAGGGATAGTCCGACACCGACAGCGGGGAGTTGAAATTCCCCTGATAGCGCCCCAGCCAGACGATGGAGCCGTCGGGTTGCTTACGCGGTTCCGGGTAGACCTCGGTCTTGGTCAGCGCCCAGTTCTCGAACACGTTCTGGACCTCGATGCCGGCTGGGGCGTCGATGTCCGGGTTATGCCATCTCAGCCAAACGTAGAAGTCGGCGGAGAAGCTGTTCGTGCCGAGGTCGACGGCCTGGACGTTTTGGACATAGACCCCGACGGTCACCCGCTCGGGACCGGGATTGGGGCCGGGTGGAGGGCTGGCTGACGCGATACCCCGGGTGGCCGATGCCGCCTGCAGCCCGATCACGATCAGGCCGAAGAACACGGCAGCGGTGAGGGTTCGCGCGACCACTCTGAAGACGGATCTCATCCCACGCATGCACCTGAACGGTACGGCCGAATTCCTAGGGTTTCTGCGCATTGAGCGCCTTCAGGCGCCGCTGCTCGGCCAGCGTGTTCTGGTAGGTGGTGCGCTCGGCGATCAGCCAGTCCGGCTTCTGCTCCAGCAGCGCGTCGATCTGCTCGGAGGTAAGGGCTTCGATGATGCCGCCGCGGGCGAGGCCCGCAATCGAAACGCCCAGTTTGGCGGCGACGAGGTTCTTCGGGTGCGGCCCGTTCTTGCGGAGTTCCTTGAGCCACTGCGGCGGGTCCGCCTGCAGAGCGGTCAGCTGGTCGCGAGTGATCGCGTTCTCGCGGAACTCGGCGGGGGTGGCGGGCAGGTACACGTCCAGTTTCTTCGCCGCTGTGGCGGGCTTCATGGACTGGGCGTTCGGCCGACTCATTGCTTGAGCTTATCGACGGGGCCTATCGGTAGCCTGATCCGGTGAACCCGTCCTCGCTCACCCTCGGCTATGTCCCAGGCGGGACACCTGCGAGGTGGACACGGATCTGGGCAGAGCGCCACCCCGATGTTCCGCTGAACTTGCGTGCCATCTCGGCGGCGGAGGCGGCCGACGAGGTCCGGGCCGGGAGCGTCGACGTGGCGTTGCTCCGACTACCGGCCGACACATCCGCATTGGCCGTCATCCCCCTCTACGAGGAGACGACGGTGGCCGTGGTGCCGACCGATCACCTTCTCAGCGCCGCCGACGAGATCACCTCCGCGGACCTCGACGGCGAGCCGATACTGCTACCACTCGATGACGTCGTCGCCTGGGTCAACGCTCCCGGCATCCCGATCGATCATCGCCCGGAAACCACAACGGCTGCAATGGAACTCGTGGCAGCAGGATCGGGTGCGCTCATCGTGCCGCAATCGCTGGCTCGGCTGTATCACCGGCGGGACCTCACGTATCGTCCGATCGCCGACGCGCCGACGTGCCCGGTCGCGCTTGCCTTCCCGGAAGGGCCGCAGTCGCCTCTGGTCGAAGAGTTCATCGGGATCGTGCGAGGCCGCAAACCGGGCTCGTCGCGCGGGCAGCCCCAGGCGGCACCGAAGCGCACCGCGCGGGAGAAGGCTTTCGCCAAGCAGGCCGCCCGTGCCGCCGCAGGAAAGGTGGCCCGTAAGCCGGGGCGGGCCGGGCGCGGTCGAGCCTAGAACTTGTGCAGCGGCCCCTGGGCCCGCTTGTACATGGACTTCAGCAGCGCGTCGCGGAACCGGGCATCGTCGATCAGCTTGATGCCGGCATTCGCCACCTTCGGGTAGCCGAGCAGCTTGTGGAAGTAGCGGCCGCGCCGGTACTCCTTGCCCCAGGCGGCTTCCATCTTCTGGCCGTAGTTGGTGAAGTCGTCCGGTCCGCCGTTCTCCAGCGCGGCGATCGCGCATTCGCCGGCGGCCAGGCCGGACTCCAGCGCCTTGGAGATGCCGGCACCGGAGGCCGGCTTGCCGGCACCGAGTGAGTCGCCGGTGAACAGGACGCCGGGGCGCCACGGGGGCCAGGCGGTGAAGCCCATCGGCAGGCGCCAGGCCCGCACGCTCTTGTTCTTCTTCAGTTCGGCGATGTCGGGCAGCTTCCACTCCGCCGGCAGCGTGGCCAGGAACTCCCCGAGGAACTGGGTGGCGTTGATGGCTTGCCAGTTCTTGTAGCTGTTGACATAGCCCAGGCCGATGTTGAGCCGGCCGCCGCCCATCGGGAAGACCCAGCCGTAGCCCGGCAGTTGATCGCCCTGGAACTCCAGCTTCAGGTAGATGTCCAGGCTGTCGGAATCGGCCACCTCGGCGTCCATCTCGGAGCGGATGGCGATCGCCGAGTAGCCGTTGTACTCCGAATCCAGTTTCAGCGCGCGCTTGATGGGGGAGTAGGCGCCATCAGCGGCAATGACGGCGTCTCCGTACACCTTCTCGCCGCCCTTGAGCACCACACCGGTGACCCTGCCGCGCGAGTCGAGGATCGGTTCGCTGACCTCCGCGCCCTGACGGACCACCGCACCGGCCTTCTCGGCGTGCTCGAGCAGCATGCCGTCGAGCAGAGTCCGACTGACGGTGTGGCCGTGGTCGGGCATGCCGGGGCGCTTGGGGAACGACAGTTCCCAGCTTGACGGGCTGAACACCGTCACCCGGTTGACCCGGTGGAATCCGGCCACCTCGTCGGCCAGGCCCATCTTCTGCAGGTAGCTCACCGCGCGGGCGGTCAGGCCGTCCCCGCAGGGCTTGTCGCGGGGGAACACCGCCTTATCGAGGACCACCACCTTGGCACCGGTTTGCACAGCCTGCCAGGCGGCAGCCGAACCCGACGGGCCACCGCCCGCGATCACCAGGTCGAATTGGTTGGTCACAGTCGTCGATGCTAGCTGGGGCCGACGCGAGTTCCAGCAGTAGAGTCCTGTAGGTGCGCAGGATCGTAGTCCCGCTGCCGGGGGGCAAGCCCGTCAAAGTCGACGCGCGCAGCGAGCGCTGGCGCGAGCATCGCAAAAAGGTGCGTGCCGAAATCATCGACGCCGCGTTCCGCGCCATCGACCGCAACGGTCCCCAGGTGAGCCTCAACGAGATCGCCGCGGAGGCCGGCACGGCCAAACCGAAGATCTACCGGCACTTCAACGACAAGGCCGATCTGTTCGCAGCGATCGGCAAGCGACTGCGGGACATGTTGGTCGCGGCGATCTTTCCCACCATCGACCTGGCCACCGATCCCACCCGCGAAGTCGTGCGACGTTGTGTGGCTGAGTACGTCAACCTCGTCGAGCAGCACCCCAACGTGCTGCGCTTCGTGCTCCAGGGCCGGTTTCCGGAGCCGGCTGAGTCGACGACCCGCGGATTCAGCGAGGGCCGTGAGATCACCATGGCGATCGCCGACATGTTCAACAACGAACTTCGCGAGATGGCCCTGGACGGTTCCTCGCTGGAACTGGCGGCCGCCGCCTGTTTCGGCGCCGCGTCAACAGCCACGGACTGGTGGTTGGGGTCCGATCCCGACAGCCCGCCGCGGATGCCCACCGACAAGTTCGTGGCGCATCTGACCACGGTCATGCTGGGTACCATTCAGGGCATCGCCGACCTGCTCAAGATCGATCTCGACCCGGATCTGCCTCTGCGCAGCGCCACCCCGCGCAACGCCACGGTGAGCTGACGGACGCGACACGCCAAACACAACACGTTGTGTTGGCTCTCGTTGTCCGACCCCACGGGTAGTGTTCGGGGCGGAGCCGGAAAGAGCCGAAAAATCGGTCGGATTGGTGTTCGGCCGCAAGTGAACTGGGGTTATCGGGTGAGCGATGGAGTGAAGCTGATCGACCGGGCATCGGCGATCAACTGGAACCGGGTTACCGACGAGAAGGACGCCGAGGTCTGGGAGCGCCTGACCGGTAACTTCTGGCTGCCGGAGAAGGTGCCGGTGTCCAATGACATCCCGTCGTGGAACACCCTGACCGACTCCGAGAAGCAACTCACCATGCGGGTGTTCACCGGGCTGACGCTGCTGGACACCATCCAGGGCACCGTCGGCGCGGTCAGCCTGATCCCCGACGCCGTCACCCCGCATGAGCAGGCCGTGCTGACCAACATCGCCTTCATGGAGTCGGTGCACGCCAAGAGCTACAGCTCGATCTTCTCCACGCTGTGCTCCAGCAACGATATCGACGAGGTGTTCCGCTGGTCTGAGGAGAACCCGAACCTGCAGCGCAAGGCCCACATCGTCATGGAGTACTACCGTGGCGACGACCCGCTCAAGCGCAAGGTGGCCTCCACCCTGCTGGAGAGTTTCCTGTTCTACTCCGGCTTCTACCTGCCCATGTACTGGTCGAGTCGGGCCAAGCTCACCAACACCGCCGACATGATCCGGCTGATCATCCGTGACGAGGCGGTGCACGGCTACTACATCGGCTACAAGTTCCAGAAGGCACTCGCTGAAGAGTCCGAAGCCCGCCGCGCCGAGCTCAAGGACTACACCTATGAGCTGCTCTTCGAGCTCTACGACAACGAGACCGAGTACGCCCAGGACCTCTACGACGAAGTCGGCCTGACCGAGGACGTCAAGAAGTTCCTGCGCTACAACGCCAACAAGGCGCTGATGAACCTGGGCTACGAAGCCCTGTTCCCGCGTGATGAGACCGACGTCAACCCGGCCATCCTCTCCGCACTCTCGCCGAACGCCGACGAGAACCACGACTTCTTCTCCGGGTCGGGCAGCTCGTATGTGATCGGCAAGGCCGTGGTCACTGAAGACGAGGACTGGGACTTCTAACCTCCCCTCTAGAGCCTCCCTTCCAGAGCACTGATCAGTGCCGAGGCGATCAGTCTCGGCGTCGGCGGTTGCGCGGGTCCATCCTGCCGAGATTCGAGTAGCTGCGGTGGTGACGGTCCGGTCTGCGCGAGCGCGTGGGGCAAACTGCGTAACCGGTAAACCCGCACTTCGAAACGCAGCCGAAATGCGATACCGGTCACATCCTTGCGGGCATACTGCTGCGGATGAGTCGGTGCTAACAGTGCACTCGGCAAGGACTGGTAAGGATCAGCGATGGGTTCTGCTCACTCCGCCCGGAACATCCAGCAAGGCCGCCATCGTCTTCCCCTCACACCTTCGTCGGGCTATGCCAAGTACGTCGGTCGGGTTGGCGCGCTGGCGTTTGCCTTGGGTGTAGGGGCCGGTATTGCTTCGATGCCGGTGGCGTCCGCCGACCGGGACGGTTCGGCAGGGTCGAGCGCAACCGCGGATGCAGGGCCGTCGCGGTCTTCACAAACAGCCACTCGGGCCAAGTCGCGGGCGTCGTCCACGGCGGCGGGTTCGGCGCGGACCAACGCCTCCGACGTCGGTCCGGCGCCGGCGGCGTCGGTCCCTGCACACCGGTCTGCGCCGCGCGCATCCGCCGCGGTCCCGGCTCCCGCCGCCGACAACCCACCTGTCATCACCGCTGTTGCACCGGTGGCCCGCGCCGCTTCGCCGGTCAGCGCCGCGGCGGGTGCCGGCGCCAATGGCACCAGCCCGGCAGCAGCCCCGATCACCTGGACCGTGGCTGCGGCCACCCGCTCGGAGATCGGAGCCAACCGGCGCAACACCGTGAGGCCGGCCGCCGCCGCCGCCGGATCGGCAGCCAGCGGTACCTCGGTTGTGTCGACCCCCACCTTGCGGCCTGCTAACAACGCCTCCGCTGTCGGGGGTTTCCGTCTGATCGGCAACGGCACAGCTGAGAACCCGAATGCCGGCATCCTTGGCGGCACGGGCTACAGCTATACCGCGTACGAAGGCGCCTGCACCACCGGGCCGTGTGACGGCGGCAGGGCCGGCCTGCTCTGGGGCAACGGCGGTAACGGTTTCGCCGGCGGGAACGGCGGCCGGGCCGGTTTGTTCGGCGCCGGCGGCGCCGGCGGCAACGGTGTCGAGGGCATCAACGACGGTGCCGGCGGCCGCGGTGGCAACGCCGGATTGATCTCCGGCCAGGGCGGGATCGGCGGTGCCGGTGCGCTGGCGCCGCAGCAGAAGGGCGGTGTCGGCGGCACCGGCGGCGCCGGCGGAACCGGCGGCGGACTCTTCGGCAACGGGGGCGTCGGCGGTGCCGGCGGCGGCAGCGGCTACTCCGGCTTCAAGGGCGGCACCGGCGGCATCGGCGGTGACACCGGACTGTTCTCCCTGACCGGGCGCGGCGGATCCGGTGGCCTCGGCGGCCGCGGCGAACTCAACCCCAACGGCGGTGAAGGCGGTGACGGCGGCAACGGCGGCAACGGCGGCCGACTGTCGGGGAGCTCGGG
>DAIPYT010000152.1:0-6956 GCA_036782595.1 Mycobacterium sp.
GCCCCTCCCCCGCGCCGACCGTTGAACCGCCCGGCCGAGTCGGCAGCGTCTCCGGCGTGGGCAACGTGCGGACGCTCATGTGCGACGACGACACCGCCAGCGTCAGCGGTGTGCACAACACCGTGACCATTACCGGGAACTGCACCCGAGTCGATGTCTCCGGCGTGGAGAACGCGGTGACTATCGAAACCGCCGGGGCGATCGTGGTTTCGGGTATCAGAAACCAGGTCGAATTCCTCTCCGGGTCACCGGAATTGAGCAAATCCGGAATCGACAACACCCTGGAACGCCGCTAGCGCCCCGGCCGCGCCGCCCCGCTCATCGTCAACACATAGGCCGGCGACGGCGGCATACGCTCAGGAAGCCGAACCCACAGCATTCCGTCGGTGACGCGCCAGTCCACCGACTGACTCAGGCCGAGCATCCGCACCTGCGTCACATCCGAGCAGTCCAGACCGCGAATACCGAACTCGACAGCGGACAGATCCAGCAGGATGGCGTTGAGACACTCTTCGCTCCGGGTGAAGCGGACCGCGGTGCCTTCCGTCGTGGTCGTCTCCGCGATCTCCCACGGACGGGTTCCGAAGACGGCCTGCCCGTTGACACCAAGCCAGGATCCCAACCCCCGCAGTGGAACCAGTTGCTCCTCAGGGAAGCGCCCGCGCTGGTCGGGTCCGATACCGATGAGAAGGTTGCCGTTCTTGGACACGATGTCGACGAAGGAACGCACAAGTTCAGTCGCCGTGACGAAGTCCTCAGGGCGCTCGTTGCGGTTGGCCCCGAACGAATGGCCGACACCGCGGGTGGACTCCCACTTCTTCTCCTGAACGGAGTCGAATTGCGCGTATTCAGGTGTACGGATGTCGAAGTGGTGTTCGGAGGGAAAAGTCAGTGATTTGTGACGATCCGGGACATATGCCCAAAACCGTTGCAGTAGAGACCCTCCCATCCGGGCCAGTGAATCAGTCAGCGCGCCTCGGTGATGGCTGGCTTCGATCCACCGGTCGTTGATCACCCCGTCCGGTACGGCGTTGTAGTACTCAGCGAACAGTGCGGGCAGGTCGCCACCGGCCGGCCAACAGATGTCATTCCACAGCACCGACGGGCGGTAGCGGGTAATCAGATCGCGTACATGATCGGTCGCGTAGGCCACATAGTCGGGCGTGTGCGGCACCGCCAGAAAACTGTCGGCCGGGTTCGCCAACAGCGCATCGTTATAGGGCCAGTCATAGCCGCCGGAGTAATACAGACCCATCCGCATACCGGCCCCGCGGACGGCCCGACCCAAGTCGCCGACGATGTCACGCCGGGCGTGGTACCGGCCCTTGCGAGGGTGCGGTTGACTACTCGGCCACAGACAGAATCCATCGTGGTGTTTGGTGGTGAGCACGACGTAGCCGGCACCGGCCTCCCGGCAGACTCGGGCGATCGCGTCCATGTCCGCCATGGCGGTGCCCTCGTCGAAATCGGCGATGAAGTCGTCGTAGGTGGCGTCCGGGCCGTAGGTCTCGCGCTGATGGTTCCAGGTCGGACTGCCTACCAGCCTGCTGCTATTGAGGTACCACTCCGCATAGGGATTGTCCCGCAGCATCTCCGCGGGCCCTTCGTCCTTCAGCAACTGTTGGATGTCGGGTACCTGCGGCGCCCAACCTGGCACCGAGTAGAGACCCCAGTGCAGAAAGATGCCGAGTTTGGCGTCGTCGTACCAGCCCGGGAGGGGATGGGTGCCTACGGATGACCAGGTCGGCTCATACATCCCGCCAGGCTACGGCGGCCTGGGCTGGGGCGCGTCAGCTCCTCGCACCCACCCGCATTCGCATGGCAGGAGCATGGCGGCCGCTCCACCGGTTGCTGGCGGCGACCACAAGGGCGCCCTGCGCGAGGCCGATCAGAATCAGCGGCCACACCAGCCCGGCCAGCAGTACGACCCGGCCGGGATGGTCGGGAGCCTGCAACCCGGGCTCACGGGTCCACTCGGCGAACAGGAACATCGCGACAGCAGCGATCATCGCGACGGTGAGGTACAACGCAATCCCGAACAAAGCTTCCTCCTCGTTCTTCGGGCTGTCTACCTCGACTGTACCTACTTCAAGAGTTCATACTCGCGAGTAATAACTTGCGAATCAATATTCATATGAAACGCATATCTCCCTGAGAGTTCAGGGTGGATTCCCCAAGGTCGGGCCGCTAACCGACCGGTGTGCCCATCGGCACCCGGACGTACGGCACCGCCAAGACGGGCAGTTTGGCGGTATCGGCGTCATCACCCGACGGCTCAGCCATCGGGCGGGTCGGGCGAGAGGACCGTGACACAAGAACGTGGCGTACGGCTGCGATGACGGCGAACTGCACGAGGCCCACGACGAGCAACGGCCAAAGGACAGCAGCCAGGATGGAGTAGGCCACTCGGTGCGGCGGGCGGGGTGAACGGTCGTGTCCGACCCACTCCGCGGCCACGAAAATCGAGGGGGCCGCCAGCAATGCAGCGGCGATGTAGGTGGCGGTCAGAACCATGGCGACCTCCTTGGGTGCGTAAACCTAAGGTAGCCACGCTGAGTATGAATTCGCGCACACCACGGCCACGAATTGCTTACAAGGGCATAACTATTCGTGCCGGCTGCGCGGCCACGCTCTGATCAGCCCAGATGCAGCAGATGCGGCGCGAGAAGACCGAATCCCATGAACGCCGCGCCCACCACCAACGCCAGACCACTCGCGATGAACCCGGGAACGGCCAGGCCGGTGATCACCGCGGCCGAGGCCAGCACGATGCCGATCTGGAAGGCCGCTGAGGCGAACTCGTAATTGTGATACTTCGACAGCATCTCGTCGCGTTCCTGCTCGGCGGCTTTGGCGCGCTGCGACAACTCCTCGGTGCCTTCGCCCTTACCGCCCGCGGCGTCCGGTTCAGACTTGTACCGCGCGGCGGTGTTGTTCCAGTCCCCGATCTGCTTCTCCATCGCCGCACGCTGATCGGGGTCAGCGATCCCGGCAAGAGACACTTGGGCCTGCTGGGCGGCGATCAGGTTGTCGGTGCGGCGAATGTTCTTGGCCTGGTAGAACCCCCACAGGTTGGAAGCCTCCATCTGGGCGTTCAGTGCCGCGGTCTGCGAACTCTTGCCGACGGTTTCAGCGAAGGATAGGAACAGCGCGAGCACCGCGATGACGAGCGCCATCTTCTTGTTGGTGCTCGACACCCCTTCGAGGCCGTGATCTTCATGCTTGATCTTGTGCTCGACTTCGTGCTGCACCGCATGAACGCCGTGACTCATGTCAGGTCCTCGTCTGCTAGCAAATTTTTGCGGCACGCTATCACGTCATGAGTCCTTATCGGGAACGGTCCGCCTGCGCAGCACCGGGGCTTCCCGCCGCGATGACCGCACGATTGCGGTCGGCCACAGCGCGCATCGACACCTTCACCACCTGCCGGTCGTAGGTGAGGAAGCCGTTGACCTCGTTCTCGACGTCGGTCAACTGGGTGTAAATCGCGCCGGACAGACCGGTCTGGCGCATCACGTCCTGCACTGTGTGGCTCAACTGCAGATAGCGTTCGGTCAGTCCGCGCGGGCTGGCAGCCATCTCATATGACTCCGGCCGTCCCCGCCACCTGTTTTCCTCCGCCGCCAGACCCAGCCCGCCGTATTCGCCGGCCACCAACACCCGGTTGCCCGCCGGGGCCGGCCGGCCGGGACCCACGTAGGTGTGATCGTCGAAGATGTCCCCGGCCCCGGTGTCGCCGCGTGATTTGCAGCAGTTCACCCCGCTGTTCGCGTTGACCATCCGGGTGGGGTCGGCCGCTTTGACGACGCCGGCGATGCGGGCGGTGTCGAACTCACCCCAGCCCTCGTTGAAGGGCACCCATCCGACGATCGAGGTGACACTGCGCAGTTGATCGATCATCGCCAGCAGTTCACGCTCGAAGTTGGCCTTCGCGGCGGCGACCGGTTCGGGGGCCGGACCGACCGGGATGCGCAATGAGACGTCCAGCGAGGGCATGTCCTGCCACACCAGAAGCCCGAGCTTGTCGGCCCAGTAGTACCACCGCGCCGGTTCGACCTTGGCATGCTTGCGCACGAAGTTCATGCCCAGTTCCTTGATCCGGTCGAGGTCGGATTTCAAGGCGGCGTCGGTGGGTGCGGTGTAGATGCCGTCGGGCCAGTAACCCTGGTCCAGTGGCCCGTGCAGGAAGGTGATTCGGCCGTTGAGCGCGATGCGGGGCCTCCCCCACGGATCGGTGACGGTGCCGATGGTGCGCAACCCGGCGTAACTGGAGACGGTGTCGATCACCTTCCCGGACGGACCGACAAGCATGACCTCGACGTCGTACAGATACGGGTCGGCCGGGCTCCACAGGCGCGGTGTGGGGATCGGCACGTCGATCCGCCCATCGGCCTTGCCGGAGGCGACGGCGACCACTCGACCGCCCGGCTCGGAGACGAACACCACGGCCCGTTCATCGTGAGCCCCGGCCAACCTCGGGGTGACCGTCAGACCGCGCAGATCCGAGGTGATGTCGAGCTTGGCGATGTGCGCGGCAGGCACCGGTTCGGCCCACACCGTCTGCCAGATACCGGAGGCGCCGGTGTAGAACAGACCGCCCGGACGGTTGCGTTGCTTGCCGACCGGGAACGGGTTGGCCTCGTTGCGGTCCTCCACCCGGACGGTGATGTCCTGGGCGCCGGCCCCTCGGAGGGCGTCGGTGATGTCGGCGCTGAACCCGGTGAAGCCCCCTTCATGGTGGGCGACTTGCTGGTCGTTCACCCAGACCGTGGCGATCTGGTCGACGGCACCGAAATGCAGTAGGACCCGCTGCCCCTGCCAGTCGGCCGGCAACCGAAATACCCTGCGGTACCACATTTCGTCGCTGTGACGCTTGATCCCCGACAGCGCGGACTCAGGCGGATAGGGAACGAGGATCTGCTCGGGGTAGGCCGTCGGTAGCGGCGGTTGGACCGCCGGGTTGACGCGAGTCCGCCCCAGGTAGTTCCACAGTCCGTTGAGGTTGAGCCAGCGGGCTCTGGCCATCTGCGGACGCGGGTACTCCGGCAGGGCGTTGTCGGGGTCCACGTGGGCGGTCCAGGGCGTGGGTAACGGTGCCACTTGCGGATTCCACAGCACCACCGCGTTGGCCGGCGGAGGTGCGTCCGCGGTCATCATCGCTGCCAGCAGGGCTGCTGTCGCTGATGCCGCTAATGCCGCACGAATCATCGATAGAGCCACCGACCGTTAGCCGCAGTTAGGTTCCATCACGCAATGGACGACCAGCCGGGTCGCGCACCTTGTCGGTGAGGATCAGGACCGCATCGACGATGCCCCAGATGACCGCGCCGATACCGCAGGTGAGCAGTCCGACGATAAGTTGTGCGACGCCCAGCCCGGTGTAGCCCAGATAGATGCGGCCTATCCCGACGATCCCGACAAGACCCAGCAGTTGCAGCAGTCCGGCGACAACCTTGGACTTCTCCGACAGCGGCTCACCGGTCAGCGGATGCCGCCCGTACGGTGCTGCGGGGTCGAAGTAGGCGCCGGGCGGTGGGTACTGCCCCGGCGGCGGCGGGTACTGGCCGGGTGGCGGGTAGTAAGGCGGGGGGTATTCCCCGGGCGGGGGGTAGTAAGGCGGCGGCATGCCGTCTTCGATGCCTCCGAACTGCGGCTCGGTCATGCTTTCAGCATGCCAGAGTGAGGGGTGCTGAAACGCATACAACTGTTGCGGTGCCCCCAGTCGGACTCGAACCGACACTGTGCGGATTTTAAGTCCGCTGCCTCTGCCAATTGGGCTATGGGGGCGAGCCAGAGCCGGCTGGGAAAACCGTACCTGCCGGGGCAGCCGGCCCTGGCAGGCGATAAACATTCAAGGCTTGATCCGGTACGCAACCGTGATCCGCTGCCGGCCGCTTAGCTGTCACACTCGGACGAAGACAACTATCGTTGACGGTGGAGCCCGCGCGGGGTGGGCATGGAGGAGATGACAATGCGTATCGTCGAGACTAAGCGCGTCGGTGGCTGTACCTGCCGTTGCAACGCGTGCAAGAGCCAGGCTCACTGCAAGAACATCGGTAGCGGCTGCAAGATGAAGCTCTGAATCACTAGCTCTACCCGCCGAACTCCGGTCCCGCCCACCAGGCGGAGCCGGAGTTTGTCGTATCGCTCAGGGGATGGACAGCGCGATACCGTCCAGGATGTCGTGCTCGCTGACCACCAGTTCGCTGATTCGTGCACGCTCGGCCAGTGCGGCGGCCAACTCCTCCACCACGATCGCCCCGCCGCCGATCACGTCGACGCGTCCTTCGTGCATCGGACCCAGTGCCGCGCGCTGCTGGCGGGTCATGCCGATCAGTTGGCCGCACACCTCGAGCAGATCGCTGAACCCGACTCTGGATAAGTGAATGGCCTCGGAGTCGTAGGTCGTCAGCTTGTGGGCCAGGGCTGCGATCGTGGTGAAGGTACCGGCCACGCCGACCCACGTTCGGGCCTGTTGCACAGGTACCACCGCAAGGGCCTCGGCCAGTTTGTCGCGCACCACCTGCCGGGCCGCGGCCACCTCTTCGGCGGTCGGCGGATCGGAGTGCAGGCAGCGTTCGGTCATCCGCACGCAGCCGATGTCGGCGGAGTAGCCGGCCTGCACGCCATCGGCGTCACCGACAACCACCTCGGTGGAACCGCCGCCGAGATCGACGACGACGAATGGCCCTGCGGCCGAATCTAATTCGGCGACAGCCCCGGCGAAGGACAGCCCGGCCTCTTCGACCCCGGTGATCACCTCGGCCACGGCACCGGGTACAGCAGATCCCAGGACGGTGGCGGTCATCGCGAAGAACTCGTCGCGGTTGGCCGCATCACGGGTCGCCGAGGTGGCCACCATCCGGAGTTTGGGTACCTGGTGGCGACTGATCAGGGCCGCGTAGTCGACCAGTGCGGCACGGGTTCGGGCCAACGCCTCGGTGGAGAACCTGCCG
>DAIPYT010000153.1:0-6928 GCA_036782595.1 Mycobacterium sp.
ACATACGTTCTAAAACACATGTAATCTGCTTCGCATGTGGATTACGGAGAGCGGCTTGTTGGTGGTCACCCTGACCGCACCGGCACTCATCGCGGCAGCGGCATTCGTGGTCGGTCGGCGCGCACCTCGGCGCTTCGCCCAGGCGGGGGCCGCGGCGGCGTGGCTGGGGTTGCTCTGCGCCCTTGCCCTTGCCGTCGGTATCGGCCGGGGCCGCAGCGCTGATGCGGAATTCCTGATGGCGGAATTCGCCGTCGACCGGCTGGCAGTGGTGCTGTTGCTGCTTGTGTTCGGTGTGAGCGCCACCGTCCAGACCTACGCGGTTCGGTATCTGGCCGGCGACGCCCGGCAGAGTTGGTTTGTCGGCGGTGCGGGTCTGCTCACGGTCGCTTCCGCCGGTCTGGCCACCGCCACCACACTCATCACGTTGGCGCTGTGCTGGACGCTGGCCGGTCTGGCGCTGTGCCTGCTGCTGGGCACCTACTGGCACCTGCCAGCCGCCCGCGACGGCGTTCGCCGGACAGCCGCAGCCTTCGCGGTCGGCGATTTGGCCCTGTGGGTCGCTGTGGCACTAGCCACCGCCACGTGGGGACGGATCGATCTGCGTGATCTGGAAACGGCGCAGGCTTCGGGGAGCTTGCTGCCGGTCGTGGCCCTGCTGGTGGTGATCGCCGCACTGTCCCGGTCTGCACAGATCCCATTTCACCGGTGGCTGCCCGCCACCCTGGCCGCGCCCACGCCGGTCTCGGCCCTGCTGCACGCCGGGGTGGTCAATGCAGGCGGCATCCTGCTGGTCAGGTTGGCCCCGCTCGCCTCCGACGATGTCGCTCGGACCGTGACCATCCTCGCCGGCGCCGCAACGATGGTCTACGGCACGACGATCATGCTGGTCAAGCCGGATATCAAGGGCTCGCTGGTGAACTCGACCACCGCACAGATGGGCTTCATGATTCTCACTTGCGGGCTGGGCCTCTGGGCGGCTGCGGTGATCCACCTGGTGGCTCACGGGTTCTACAAAGCCACCCTGTTCCTCTCCTCGGGTTCGGCGATCGCCGCCCAACGGCGCCACGAGGCACTGCCGGCGCTCCGGCAACTCAACAGGACGCAGAAGCTGGTGAACGCCGCCATGGCGGTCGCCTTGCCGGCCGCCGCGCTGATCATCGCGGTGAAGCTGATCCCGATGCCGGTTGGCGACCACGCTGCCGAGCAGGCGCTGCTGATCTTCGCTCTGATAACGGGTTCAGCAGTCACCTGGGGCTGGCTGAAGCGCGGGCCGGGATTCGGCGGTGTGCTGATGGGGGCGGGGTTCCTCACCGTCGCGGCGGTGGCCTACGTCGCGATCATCAACGCGGTCAACGGGTTTCTCGATCCGGACCTGCCCCCGTCGGGATTGACCGCCTCGGCCGTGTGGACGATCACCGCCGCCGCCGTAGTCCTGCTCGGCGCTCTCGCGGCCATCCGCTGGGCGCCCGGCGCCGACCGGCTTCGGATCGCTCTCTACAGCAGCGCGTTGAGTTCCGGCCATGTCCCGGACCGCAACCTCGGACCCGCATCCGCTCGGCCGACCTCCACCCAACTGACAGGAGCACGTTCGTGACCCACGAAATCGACGCCCAGCGCGCCCGGCTACGCACCGCCGTGAACCTGGCGGCCCGGGTGGTCCCCACCCACTACCCACTGGAGACCTTCATCGCGGTCAATCCGCTGGCTGGGCTGGAGGGGCTGCCTTTCGACCAAGCCATCCGCCGGGCAGGCGATCTCTACGGTATGCCTGGGACGCTTGGCGAGAAGGCCTTCCGGGCGCTGTACCGGGATGGTCGCATCACCGACGACGACCTGGACTGCGCACTGACCCGCCGCTACCCGAGCCTGACGTCTGAACCGATCATGCGTCTCGGCACGCTACGGACCAGCCCGCTGGAACTTCTTCGGGCCGATCTGATCAACGGGGCTCCGGCACCGGCGGCGACGCGCCGCTACAAGACCCGCGCGGAGATCCTCTCACCGGCGATCGCGGAGATGGTCGATGCACAGTGCTCCAAATGGTGCGCGGCCTACTTCGGCGACGCCGCGTGGTCGATGCCCGGCCGGGACAACGGCTTCTACAGAGCCTGGCGGCTGCTGGCCCCGAGTGACCGGACAGTGTCGCGGTCGGCGCGGGCCGCGTTACGTCGGGCGCCCCAGCGCGCCGACGACGCCGTGCTCGAGGCCCTGTCCCAGCTCGGGGTCTCCGACGATGCCCGCACTTCGTACCTGCAGGCACACCTTTCGAGGATGCCCGGCTGGGCCGCCCATGTGCAATGGGCCGCGAGTCGTGACGCCGGCGTCGACGTGCTGGATTACCTCGCGATGCGGCTGACCTACGAGTCGGTTCTACTGGAACACCAGCGCCGCACCCCGACACCCGAGGTCGAGGAGCGGCCGACCGAATTGCCCTCAGCGCGTGAGCGGGCCGCTCACCTGATCAAGGTATTGGGTCTGACCGGTGTCACCGAAGACGAGCTGGTCGGTGCGGCACGGGTGCTCACCGCGCTTCCGGTCACGGCAAGGGAACTGCTCTGGCAGAACGCCTTCGAGTCCAACTATCGCGATGGTCTGCTGGACAGCCTGGCCGCGCACCGGCCTGTTCCCCGCGGTCACGCCCATACCCAGTTCGTCAGCTGCATCGACACCCGCTCGGAGGGTTTCCGCCGCCACCTGGAGTCGCTTGAGGGCTACGAGACATTCGGTTTCGCCGGCTTCTTCGCTGTCGCTATCCGCTACACCGATGTGCTTGGCGGCCAGCCTAACGACCTTTGCCCGGTGCTGATCTCGCCGAATTACGACGTCACCGAGACCCCGGCCCCGGATGCCGGCGATGTCGCTGCGCGGCGGGTGGCGGGCGTCAGCACACTGGCCGGCGCGGAATCGGCGTTCCATTCCGCCAAGGCGGCGTTCGCAGCCCCCTTCACGCTGGCCGAAGCCGCCGGCTGGGCCGCAGCCCCGCTGTCTGCGGCCAAGACCCTAGCCCCGGCTGCCAGCGCTGGACTGCGGCGGCGCCTGCGCGATGCCGTCGCACCGGTAGCCCCGACAATGATCGACCTGGACGGGATGCCGCATCAAGAGCAGGTGCTGTTCGCCCAAGTGGCGCTGACGACGATGGGTCTGACCCGGGGATTTGGCCGGTTGGTGGTGCTGTGCGCACACGGCAGCACCACTGAGAACAATCCCTACCAGGCCTCACTCGATTGCGGTGCATGCGGCGGCCAGGCCGGCGCACCGAACTCGCGCACCGCGGTCGCCATCCTCAACAGACCTGAGGTGCGCGCAGGGCTGCGCAGTCTGGGTATCGACATTCCGGTGCAGACCTGGTTTGTCGCGGCGCAGCACGACACCGCGGTTGATCGGATCGAGTTGCTCGACCTGCACCTGGTTCCGGATGAGTACGTCCCGGATATCGAGCGGTTGCGACGCGATGTCGCCAGTGCTGGCGCAAGCCTGGCCGCCGAGCGCTGCCGTGTTCTCCCCGGGGTGTCGCGCGAGCTCTCACCGAACCGCGCGGCCCGCCACGTGGCGGCACGCTCGTCGGACTGGGCGCAGGTGTACCCGGAGTGGGGGCTGGCCGGCAACGCGGCCTTTATCGTCGCGCCCCGCGATGCAACCCGTGGAATCGACCTGGGGCGGCGGACATTCCTGCATTCCTACGAGGCCGAGGTCGACAAAGACGCATCGGCGCTGGAGACCATTCTGACTGCCCCGCTGGTGGTCGCGCAGTGGATCAGTTGCCAGTACTACTTCTCGACAGTCTCGCCGCAGGTGTTTGGTGCCGGCACCAAGACCATCCACAACGTGGTAGGCACGGCCGGAGTCATCGCCGGTCACACCGGCGACCTTCAGTTGGGCCTGCCATGGCAGTCGGTGAGCGACGGTGAGCGTCTCCTGCACGAGCCGCTCCGGCTTCTCGCGGTGGTCCAGGCGCCGCTGGAGCGGATCGACATGATCGTCGAGCGAAACCCGGTGCTGCAACAGCTGTTCGGTAACGACTGGGTCGCCCTGGCGGCTCGCGAGGATGCCGAACAGCCGTGGCAGCGCTGGACCCGAGCCGGATGGCGGCCGTGGTCCGAAGAACGCAGCAGCGAAAGTATCCAACCCACCCATAGCGAGGAGATGGTCTGATGACTTCACCCACATCCACACCCACAAGCGCGTCACTGCCGGCACTGACCAAGATGACCAAAATCGAGGTCGTCGTTTCGGGGGCCGATTCGTCGGCTGTACGAGAGCTCATCCAGAGTGTCGGGGCCACCGGATTCACCAGCCTCTCGGGGGTTTCGGGGCTCGGGCACCACGGCTATCACCAGGGCCGACTGCTGTTCAACCAGCAGGCCGCGCTCGAGTTGATCATCACCGTGGTCCCTGTCGAGAGGGCCGAGGCGCTCCTGGCCGGCCTGCGGCCGCTGCTCGATGCCTCACCCGGGGTGATGTTCGTGACCGAGACATTCGTCAGCCGGCCCGAGTACTTCAGTTGATAACCGAGAGAAGGGAACCCGCCATGTCCATCGCTCCGACGTACGACCCCCTGATCGCCTGGCAGCATCTGCGTTCGGGCAAGAAGGCCGCCGACGACTGCCCGATCGCCGTGGTGTTCCGTTGCGCGGACACAACGGTGCCCAGTGTGGAGGTCTTCGGAGAGAGTGCTGGCGCTCTGATCGACATCAGCACTTGGGGCCACGCTGTCGACAGCGCGGTGATCGGGAGTCTCGACTACGCGCTGGAGACCAGTGAAGCTCCGTTGATCGTCGTGCTGGGTCACTCCGACTGTGCCGCGATGCGCGCGGCGATACAGGCCTGGACCGAGGTCACCCTTCCCGACGGCGCCGCGCGCACCGTCATCGAACAGGCGATCGGGTCCATCGTCCGGCGCGGTGCGGCCGCGGACTCCATCGAAGCGGTGACAGCGGCGCATATCGTCGAGACCGGACTCGCACTGCTGGAGCGTTCCCCGGTGATCGCCCGCCTAGTCGACGCCGGTCGGTGCGGGATCATCTGTGCCACAACCGATCCCGCTGACGGGAAGATCGTCGTTCATGCGACGGTGGGGTCGGTCGGCGAGGTGGACGGGACGCTGATGGAGTGTGTCTGACGGGCTAGTTTCCGGCGGGGGACTCGGCAGGCAAGAGTTCGACGGGTGGCGGCGGCGGTGCTGGTTGCGGTAACGGCGCCGCCACCGTGGGCTGGGGCGGCACGTTCGGAGTGACGGCAGCCGGTGCCGCCGGGGGCGGCACCGCGACCGAACCGGTCTTGATGAGCCGGAACCCGGTCGCCAGGTTCTCCGGCTCGTTGCCGCACGCCCCGCGGCTGTAGATGCTGACATTGCCCGACAACGTGGCGTTGGTCCAGGAGTAGGTGTTGCGCCCCGGCACGGACGTCCCGTCCTCGCACAAGATGGCGTCGGGCTGTTCGACGAACAGGAACCATGAGCCCACCGAGTAGCGGGCCTCACCGTTCCACGGCGCACGCTTGGGGTTTCCGCTCTCCGAGACCCGAATGCAGCCGGGAGCCTCGCCGGCGCAAGGCGTCAGGTTCCACGTCGCCGTTTCGCCGTCCTCGGCATCGAAGGTGTAGGTGCCTACTGCACTCGGCTCGGCGGCCGCGGGATGGGGATGGGCGAGTGAGGTCAGCACCGTAGCTCCGGCAAGGAGGGCCGACATCGGCAGGCCCGCGGTCAGTCTAGTTGTCATTGACGTCATTGACGCTCCTTCAAAATCCCGCGAAATCCTAACCGTTGGGAGGACACGCTCAGCAGTCCGCCGGTCAGGCCGCCGAGAGCGTCGGCCATCCAGTCGTAGACGTCTTCGCCACTACGGCCGGGGGTGAGGGTCTGCAGCATCTCGTCGAGAAGGCCGAAAGTGGCAATGATCAGCACTGTCAGGAGCACGGTCTTGGTGGTCGCCAGTCGCGGCCTGGATGCACGCAGGGCGGCGCCGGTTAGCCATCCGCCGAGGCTGAACACCACGAAGTGATTGGCCTTGTCCCAGAACATGAACGCCGAATCCGGCAGTTCGGCGGGGCTCAAGGACGACAGCCAGAGGACCAGGCCGGCCCATGCCAGGACTGCCAACCACAACGCACGGGCACGTTTGCGGCGGGACGGCACGTCTCCTACGGTAGCGGCGTCCGGAACGCGACACCCCAGAGACCGCCTCCGGGTAGCCGGACGCAGTACCGTCTCAGTCAAAGAACGAAACGGGGCACATGGAAATTCTCAAAGCCAACTACGACCTCGTCGTAACAGCTTTCACGGCTGGCGTCCTGCTCCTCGTTGGAGCGCCTTTGCCGTTATGGGCGGTATGGGCGACTGTCGCGACGCTTCAGGTCGTCAATCGCAGGGGTCGAGGGCGAGGTGGGCGAGGTGTGTCAGACGCACGCCGCCCTCAAGCCGAGACGCGAGCCGACGAACTGGACAAGCGCAACGGCCACGAACCGCCGTTGGTGTAAGGCCACGGTCCCACTGCTGTGGGTGCCAGGGCACTGGGGTAGGGGGATATGGGCAGGGTGCTTGGAGCGCCAGGAGCTACTCGGGAGTTTGAGTCTCCCAGGGCGCACGCCCGGCTTGGAGTGCGCCCAGAATCCGTGCGTGGTGATCCATTCTGAGCTTCTTTAGCTCTTGCATGATGGCGACTCTCTGAGCGTCGAGCTCCCGAAGCTGGCTAATCAACTCCTCAGTCCTATCGACCATGTTGCCCCGTTCCAGTGTGAGGTGCCGGTCGGGGTCTGGGACAGGCGTGGTGGTGGTTTGGTCCCCCATGCTGCGCCCCATTCACGGGGTTTAAACATGAGTCTTTGGATCCACTTTAGAGGGGTGCAGGCCCGGATGCGGTACGCACCGGCGACGATTTGTGGCCGGATGCAGACGAGTCCACCCGGGCGGCAATCGGTGCTGTGATCGCCG
>DAIPYT010000154.1:0-6907 GCA_036782595.1 Mycobacterium sp.
AGCAGGGCGTCGTTCCCGACATCGTCTGCGTCGCCAAGGCGATGGGCAACGGCCAACCGCTCGGTGCCGTCATCACCACCAAGGCGATCGCTGACGCCTACCGCAACTGCGGCTACTTCTTCTCCTCGGCCGGCGGTAGTCCGGTCTCCAGCGTTGTCGGACTGACAGTTCTCGACGTGATCGAACGGGATCGCCTGCAGGAGAACGCGTTAACCGTGGGTGATCACCTGAAGGCGCGGATCAACGCGCTGGCGCAGCGTCATCCACTGATCGGCACCGTGCATGGCAGCGGTCTGTACATGGGTGTCGAACTGGTTCGCGACCGGCAGACCCTGGAACCGGCGGTGTTCGAGACGTCAGCGATCTGCGAGCGGATGCGTGAACTCGGGGTGATCGTGCAGCCGACCGGGGATCGGCAGAACGTGCTGAAGATGAAGCCGCCGATGTGTATCACCCGGGAGTCGGCTGACTTCTTCGTCGACATGCTCGACCGGGTGCTCACGACCGGCTACTGAGCCAGTCCGACTGCCGTCGCAGGAAGGGTGCGTCCACCACCGCACCGTGGCCGGGGACGTACACGGCGTCATCTCCAGCGATCGAGAGCACCCGGTGCAGAGTTTCCGGCCATGCTGCCGGTTGGGCATCCTCACCTACCGCAGGGTCGGCGGACTCCTCCACCAGGTCACCGCAGAAAACCACGAGCGGATCACCGGGTACGAGCACGATCAGATCGTGGTCGGTATGCCCCGGACCGGGGTGCAGGACCACAACGGCGCGTCCGCCCAGGTCAATCGTGGCGTTCCACACCACGTGGTCGGGGGGTCGCACCGCGCGGACGGCAGATGCCACTTGATCGGCATCAGCCCCGTAGCGCAGCGCCTCGGCGCACACCTCTTGCAGCCTTTCGCCCAACGCCACCGCCACCGGCGGAGCGGCGTAGCTGACGGCGTGCGGGAATCCGGCCGAACCGAGGATGTGGTCGAAGTGGTGATGCGTCATGACCAGGTGGCTGACGCCGCGGCCGGCCAGTTCGCGCACATCGTCGTCGATGGCCGCCGCCTCGACCAGTGTTGTGCCGCAGTCGATCAGCAGCACACCGGATTCACCCACCACCGCGCCGACCGTGACGTCGAGAAACGGCAACCTGGTGCGGTACACGCGGTCGGCGAGTTCGGCCCAGTCGTAGTGCACCGATCGACGGTAGCGCGGCCCGGCGACTCGCCGGGCACTGACGAAATATCGCCTGTCAGCGCGGCCCGGTAGATTTGAATCAACCGACTATCAGGAGTGAGCGATGACAACGGGTGATCAGGACCCCAACGCCTACGGGCAGCCTTCCGGCTTTCCGCCGCCCCCGCCGGCATACCCCTACGGCGAGCAGGTGCCGCCCGGCTATCCGCCCGCCCCGGGCTATCCGCCGCCGCCCGCGGCCGGCTATCCCCCGCCGCCCCCGCCGTACCCTCAGACCGCTGGTGGCTATCCCCCGCCGCCCAATCCGTACGCCCAGACCGGGGGCTACTACCCGGGTGGCCCGCAGGTCGGCTACGGCTACGCCAGCAACCCGGGCGGGCTCGGCGCCCGGTTCGGCGCCCGGTTCATCGACGGCCTGCTGGTCGGGATCGTGTCCAGCCTGCTGGCAGCGGCGTTCCGTTCGTCGGACAGCATCATGGTGACGGGCCTGTTCACCGGTCTGCTGATGTTCGTCTACTTCGTGGCCATGGAGGTCACCCAGGGCCGGACCGTCGGAAAGATGCTGCTCGGCCTGCATGTCCGCGGTCCCGCGGGAGCGCCGAAGCCGGACTTCAAGCAGTCCGCGATCCGCAACGCCTTCACCTTGCTGCCGATCATCCCCTTCATCGGCGGACTGCTGGGAATGGTCGCGATCATCGTGATCGCGGTGACCATCAGCAACAGCCCGACCAAGCAGGGCAAGCACGACGAGCTGGCCGGCGGCACCCAGGTGGTCAAAGGCTAGTACGTGCCCTGAAAGGGCGTTAGGCGCTGGGCTGGTTGCGATTCCACTCCAGCCAGCCCACGCCGTGGCGACCGTCTGTGGTCTGGACGGTCGCCCACGCGCGCGGGAAGAAGCTGACGCGCCCGTCGGGTGCGTCCAGCCGGACCGGTGCATGACCGCGCACCTCGATGGTGGCGATGAGCGGGCCGGGTTGCATGGTGAGTGTGGTGGCCAGCGGCAGGCCGTCGTCGGCCAGGGTGGCATCGGCGGTCACCGAGGTCGTTTCGATGACGGGCTGGTCCGGTGGCTGGATGTAGCCGACGCTCACCGCCGGCATACCGGGGATGCGCAGATCCACACCGTGTAGGTGGGTGCCGTCCTCGAGGTGCAGGGCACTCCACACCCAATCCATGCTCCACCAGTCCCGAACGCCGTGGCTGTGGTCGCGCTGCCCGGGCACCGCGGTGAACCGATAGGTGCGCCCGTCGGCGGTAACGCTTCCGCTGACCGTGCAGGGGATCTCGTAACGGGTGGCGATCCGGTAGGCGTAGGGCGTGCCGGTGGTGGACCAGGTGAGGTCCATCCCAAGATCGGTCGGGCGGCCGGGCTCGCCGCGCAGCAGCGCCGCCGGGTCGTCGTAGGCCTGCGCCGGCCCGCTGACGGTGACCTGGTACTCCTGCAGTGGAACCGTTGCGGCGTGGCGCATTTCGGTGGTGCCGCTGCGGGTGTCATTCGGGTTCTCCGGCAACAGCGCACGGAAGTCGACACAGGCCACCGTCGGGATCTCGGGGCCGCAGATCAGCGCGTTGATCCACGCGACGTTCTGATTGGGCATCAGGCCCAGCCGGATCCAACCCCCGATTCCCTGCTCGGGGTCGGCGAAGTCCCAGTACCAGCTCTCACTCCAGAGCGGTTCCTCGCCCGGGGCGTGGGCGGCTTCGTCGGCCGGGTCGGGTTGCAGCGCGGGACTTTCCCCCGCCTGCGGCAGAACGTCCAGTGCACCGGTGTCCAGGACATGGCTGCTGTGCCGGTCCAGCATGGTCAGGAACATCTGGTCGCCGCGTTCGGTGCGCTCCACCAGCATCGAGGAGACGATGGCCATCATCACCCCGAAGAAACTCTGCCGGCGCACCCCGTCGCGGACCTGCTCGGCGGTGATCGACGAATTCGGCCCCAGACCTTCGCAGTAGGCGCCCAGCAACTCGTCATAGTGGGCCCGCCGATCCTCGGTCTGCAGAGCGCAGCCCAGGAAGTAGGCGACGTCGGTCAGTGCCGGCCCCCAGGTGACCGTCTGCCAGTCCACCACGGTGAGGTCACGCAGTGAGCCGGGCCGGCCGAAGAGCATGTTGTCCAAGCGGTAGTCGCCGTGAACGAGGCCCTTGATGCCCTCCGACGTCGACTCCTCGGCGAGGTAGGCGTCGAAACTGTCCACCAGGCGCTGGCAGACGAGTTGCTGCTGGGGTGCGATGCTCGAGCCGTAGCGCTCGACGAACCCGTTGAACAGACCGGTGATGAGCGCCTGGTTCATCGGTGTCTCGCGGTGCAGCCACGCCGCCTCGGCGAGGGTGTCGCTGCCGATCAGCGGGGCGTGCAGCCGACCGAGCTGGGTGAGCGCGAGCTTCGCGTCTTCAATTGTGGCGCCGCGGATTTCATCACCAACCTCGGCCGGGGCGGCGTCGTCGAGCACCAGGGTGAACATCCCGCTCTCCGGTTGGTAGGAGGCGTGATAACAGTGTGCGATCGGGCCGCCCAGACGCGGTGCGACGTCGGCGTAGAACCGGACCTCTCGTTCATAGAGTCCCAATGCCTGACCGGTCTGGCGACTCATCGGATCGCTGGCGGCGACCTTGAGGACCACCGAAGCCGGACCGCTCCCCTGCGCGTAGGTCAGACCGACCCGGTAGCACTCGCTCATCTGGCCGGTGCCGATGCGGTCGACGGTGAAGGTCCCCACCCGACCCGTACCCAGGGTGTCGCTCAGCCAGTCGGCGGTGAGGTCATCGGGGCGTTCTACGGGAACGACTTCGGGGCTGCTGTTCACGGTCAGCCCTCGGCCATGGTGAAATTCGCCCAGGCCCGGCGGCGGTGCGGGTTGGGGTCGAGTTCCACGTGGGTGTGCCGGTCGAAAACCAGCACCGGACGCTCATCGTGGTTGTATCCGGGCCATCCCTGGCCGGGCACACCGGTGCGACTGAAGTCCTGCCACCGACCCTGCACCTGGTGGCTGACCTTGACGGCAGCCTTCTGATCCACTCCGGCGGTCAGCACTGCCCCCACCCGTGAGCGATAGATGCCGAACACCGCCAGCAGTTCGGTGGCATGGGTCGCGCCGAAGCCTGCCCAGTGCAGGGTGCGTGGGGCGAAGTCGTAACGGTAGACGTAGGTGGGCGCCAACTTGGCGTGCGCCTCGGCGATCTGCCAGGCGGCCGTGCCGAAAATCATGTCGCCGCCGAATTCCACACAGGCTTTCGGATCGGGGTATTGCGGATACGCCGCCAGAATCTTCTCGCGCACCTCGGTCGGGGTGTGCGCCAGGACCCGCTCGATGGCGTGCTCGCTGGTGGGCAACAGCTTGAGGAACCGGGTGAAAAGCCGGCCTTCGTCGGCGTTGGTGCCGACGATCAGCGGAACCTTATGCGCCACACCCTTTCTCATCGCATCGAAAGGATCAAGCGGCAGAAAGTCATCACCGTGGGTCGGCCCCACCGCCGATGCGCCCAACACGTTATCCAGGCTGTGCGTCATCACATGGTGGGTGGTGCGAACCAGTTCACTGGGCTTGGCGCGCATCAACTCCGCGGCGGCGTTGCTGCGATCCACGCCGAGGCGTTCGATGAACCGGTCGGCGATCTTGGCGCCCACCTCCTGCGAACTCACCATCCCGGACGCCGGACTCTGCGAGATCGCCTTGTGGAAAAGCCCGCCGGCTTCGGGGACCGCGAGCAGGGTCGCGACCGCATGGGCGCCGGCGCTCTCCCCGAAGATCGTCACATTGCCCGGATCTCCGCCGAACGCCGCGATGTTCTCCCGCACCCACCGCATCGCCATCACGATGTCGCGCAGGAAAAGGTTGCTCTCGATGGGCATCTGCGGTGTCGACACCGATGACAGATCCAGGCATCCCAGCGCACCCAGCCGGTAGTTGACCGCGACGTACACACAACCCCGGCGGGCCAGTGCGGCGCCGTCGTAGATCGGGGTGGCCGAACTGCCCAGGATGTACCCGCCGCCGTGGATGAAGAACATCACCGGCAGCGGACCGTCGTCGGGCTCTGAACCGGACCAGCGGGGTGTGACGACGTTGAGGGTCAGGCAGTCCTCGCTCTGCGGCTGGTACTTGCCCAGGCCGGTCATGGTGTAAACCCGCTGCTGGGGTGCACAGTTCTTATAACCGTGGCAGGGCAGCACCCCGCTCCAGGGCTGCACCGGCTGCGGTGCGCGGAACCGAAGTGATCCGACCGGCGGCGCGGCATAGGGAATGGAACGCCACCGATTGACGCCGTCGCGGGTGAAGCCTTCGACCACCCCGCTGGCGGTGCGGACCTGGACGGTGTGTTCGTGCATGGTTACCGACGGTAGCGAATCGTCTCCCCCGACGCGCCTGCCGTGCCGCGCACGCTCCGGCCGCTAGCCTGGCCGGATGCGGATCGCTGTGTTGTTCGCCGCGTCGGTGCTGGTGGCAGGCTGTTCCCAGGTGCCGGCCGGTAAACCGGGCCCGACCGAGCTGACACCTATCACACCGTCGCGCACCGCCAGTGCGCCGAAGACGACGACTTCAGCCACCACCTCGACGTCGGGGGCGGCATCGGGGGCGGCTTCGGTGAGCGCCCCGGGACCGACGGCCTCGGCCGCTGAGGCCATCGCGTGGGTGGAAGCGGGGCCGCCGGTCGACGGTGCGGACTTCCAGGTGGCGCTGCGCAACGGCACCGCCACCTCACTCGGCGATGACACGGGGTTCACGACCCCGTTCGGCGCGAGTTGTATGACGGACACCAAGCGGGTGGCCGGCGGGCTGGCGTGCCTGGTGAACCTCGTGGACCCGCCGCCGCAACCGGCGGATGTCTACGGCGCCTGGAAGGGCGGCTGGGTGGACTACGACGGGTCTGGCGTGCGGGTGGGATCGGCGCACGGAGATCCCGGGCGGTTCAGTGCCGGGCAGGGGGCGCCGCTGCAGGCCGGTGGATCGCTGTCCTTCGGCGACTTCCGGTGTCGCACCGACGCCACCGCACTGGTGTGCGCGAACTACGCCAACAAGACCGCCGTTCGCTACAGCGACGACGGCATCGACCCGTACGGGTGCACCCGGCAGACACCGCCTCAGGCCGGGATCGGGATTCAGTACACCTGCTGATCGGACTTTGCCGACAGGGCTGGCAGCTACAGCCGACCCAGCAAACTCACAGCCTCCGAGAATCTTTTCTTTTACACGGAATCGCCAGGCACAGCGAACAAAAAATACTTTCAGTTTTGTTCGGTGGATCTGCCGATATCGCCCGCAAATGACGACCCGCCGACAGATACTTCGCGCACGCGGGCAGGGGCACGCGTCCTGGCTTTGACAAGGAGTGACATGCCTTCCAATCCCGCCGCATCCGCCGGTCGTCACCGTCGACTCCGCCAGATCGAGGGCAATCGCCGACCGGCCGATGACCAGGTCGAGGGTAGCCATGCTCGTCACGTCGGCCGGGTGGGGGCCCTCGCTGTCGTGTTGGGTGTCGGTTCGGCGATTTTGGCGATGCCAGCGGCTTTTGCCGATACAACGGGTTCGAGTGGATCTACCGGCAACGGGAATTCCGATTCCTCGACCGCGACGGCAGACTCCCCCAGGACGGCGGCGCCGTCAATCCGGCGTGGCTCCCGCGCCGACGCCCCGCGCCGAGGATCGACCGCCCCCGGATCATCGGATGCGTCGGATGCGTCTGTCGAGGACAATCCCCCGGCCGCCGGCAGCCA
>DAIPYT010000155.1:0-6900 GCA_036782595.1 Mycobacterium sp.
TCGACTATTACGACGCCGATGCGCGCGATCTGGCGGCGTCGCAGACCCTGGCAAAGGTGAAGACCGTCGGGGAAAAGCTTGGCGGTGAGGAGGATCCGTTCGTGCCGGTCGACCCGGAGATCGTGATCACCCTTGGCGATCTCAGCTCGGACACCGTCGCCGAGGGAAAGTGGTAATCCAAGTCGGTGACGGGTAGCCGATCCGCGCGGTACCGTCGTGCCGTTCACGCCTAGGGAGGTGCGATGCGGAGACTCAGTGTCACGATGCGTCGCGCCTTCATGGTGGTGATCGTCGTGTCCCTGTGCGCGTCGCTGTCGGCCTATCTGTATGCCACCAGCGCCAAGTCGAGGATCTACGAGCAGCCCGGAACGGTGTCCGACGGCGTCAACATCATCCTCGAGGCTGCCGATTTCGACCCGGCGGAGAACGAGGTGACGCTGCGCGTGGAACTGGCGCCGAGGGGCTCCTACATCAACGAGGCCGAGGACGAGTTCGCGGTTCCCCTTCGGATGGTGACCAAGAATGTGGTCGAGGGACCCGTGTCCAGAGATATCGCGGTCGGGACACCGGTGGGTAAGGACTATCTCCTGATCTACCCGCTCGAAGGCGATCCGCTGGCGTATCCCCTCGACCGCTACCACTACTCCTACCAATACAGCGACAACGGCCGAGACGCGGTATCGGCACCGCTCGTGCGAATCGAGAGGATGACCGAGACCCGCGATCAGCCCGTGCCGATCGGTCTTTTCTCCGGGCCCCGGGAAGGTCTGGAGGGCTGGACTGAACACTGGAATCTCACGGCGGACGGGTCCACGCTCAAAACCAAGCTCATGATCGAACGATCCGGCGGATTAATGGTTTTCGTCGCCATCATCCTCGTTCTGCTGGTGGTGATCGCCAACCTCGCTCTCCTGGTCGCCTGGTCGGTGTTCACCGCCCGCCGGCCCGTGGAGGTGGGGTACGCCAGTTGGTTGTCGGCTCTGTTATTCGCCCTGATTCCGCTGCGCATCAATCTTCCCGGTGCCCCTCCGATCGGGGCATGGATCGATGCGCTCGTCTTCTACTGGGTCGAAGTGGTGCTGCTCTTCTCGATGGCCATCTTCATCGTGGCGTGGTTCCGCTACCGGGAGGTTCCGGATTACTCGGAATTGCTCGGGGCGCAGAAGAGACGACGACGCGCGTCGTAGCGCGGTGTGGGCGGGCGCCCGTCAGCCATCGTCGCCGGGGTACCAGACGCACGTGCCCACCTCGGAGCGACAACGTGAGTGCCCGACTTGCTCCGGATCGCCGGTATTTGACGGTTGTCGCTCCGAGGTGGGCAAGAGTGTTGGTGGTTCCCCGCTCCGGATCAGGGCGGCTCATGGTGCTCCGACACTTTCCCCCGCGTGACCGTCAAGCGACCATCAGGTGAACCGTTCACGCCCCCGGCACGCCGAACCCCCCATACGCCGATCATGGAAACCTGATCAGAGGAAGGACGAGGCAGATGAGGCGTGCGGTTACAACGGGAATCGCTGTGGTGTCCCTGTGCACACTTGTGGCCGCGCAGGGCTGCAGCCGCAGCGAACCCCCGAGCACGGCGGCGCTGCCCACACTCGCGGCGCAGTCCCAGAACCCCGGGCCGCGGATCACCCTCGGTCCGGCCGAACGCGCCGGTGCCGACGCCACCAAGCACGTCGTCGTGGTGTTCATGCAGAACAACAGCTTCAACAAGCTCTTCGGCACCTGGGATCAGGTCAACGGCGACCCGGTGGACAACATCGCCAAGGCCGCCGCGGCCAACACCGTCCAGATCGGCCAGGACGGAAAACCGTTGGGCTGCTTGCTGATCAACGACGTCAACCTCCAACCGAATGGTCCCGCGGGGCCCCCGGAGTGCAGCGGCACCATCGGGGACACATCGTTTAAGTCGGCGTTCCCCGACGCCCCGTACGAACTTAACGACATCCTGCCGCCTGAGGCGCTCACCTGCCCGCCGCCGGGCACCGACACCTCGCTGGCCCGCTTCGCCCAGGTGCCCGCCGACAACGGCGTCGCCGCCAACTCCTCGGGCGCGCAGGCCGGGGGCTGCACCCGCGATCTGGTGCACCGCTTCTACCAGGAGCAGTACCAACTCAACGACGGCGCCATGAACCGCTACGTCGTCGGCAGCGACGCGGCCGGTCTGGCGATGGGCTACTACGACACCAAAAAGCTCAACACCTACAAGTACCTGACCGGCCCGGGTGCGCCGAAGTTCGCCGTCGCCGACAAGTTCTTCGCCGGCGCCTTCGGCGGGTCCTTCGCCAACGGCCAGTGGCTGATCAGTTCGACCCTGCCGCAGTGGCCCGGCGCCCCGGATGCGGTGCGTTCGGTGCTCGACGAGAACGGGATGCCCAAGAGCGCCGAGAAGGTCAGCGACGATCTGCCCTTCGGCCAATACAACTACTACGTCTCGCCCACCCCCGACGGGCTCAAAGACGGTCAGATGACCCAGGCCTGCGGCACACCGCGCACCACCGCGAACGCGCTGTGCGGCGACTGGGTGGTCAACACCAGCTTCTCGGTGCAGTGGCCCTATCCGCCGGGGGCGGTGACGGACCGTCTGGTGCCGCTGCTCAAGCACCCCACCATCGGGGACCGGCTCAACGACGCCGGCGTGGACTGGGCGTGGTACTCCGGCGGCTGGGCCAACGCCAACGGCCTGCGTGAACAGCCGGGGTGGACCAACGGCACCGCGGCGGTGCCGCGCGACTACAAGGACAAAGACGGCAAGCCGGCGAACAACCCGGCGGGCTGCTCGGATCCGACCTCGGACCCCTCCACCACCTGGCCGCTGTGCCCGGACATGGATTTCCAGTACCACCACCAGTCGTTCAACTACTTCTACAACTGGTCCCAGGAAACCGAGGCGACCCGGGCGAACCGGGCGCGCAATCTGCAGGACCTCGCCGCGTGGTCCTCGCTGGTCAAGGGCGACAGCTGCGGGCTCAAGCCGGTGTCGTTCGTCCAGGAACTCGGCCCGCGCAACCAGCACCCCGGCTACGGCAGCGCCTACGTCGGCGACGACGCGATCGCCGACATCCTCAAGAAGATCTACGAAGGCCCCTGTGCCGCAGACACTCTCACCATCGTGACCTACGACGAGTTCGGCGGCGCCTGGGATCACGTGCCGCCGCCCGGTCAGGGATCGGCGACCAAGGGCGCCCACGACGAGTTCGGCCCGGGCACCCGGATGCCGACGCTGTTCGTGTCCAACACCCTGCCCCGCAGCGGGGTGGACTCGACGACCTACGACCTCTCGTCGGTGATCGGGACGCTCACCGCGAAGTTCAACCTCGACCCGGTCAACCGCCGTGATTCCGAGCAGGCGACGGTCTGGTCGGCGTGGAGCGCGCTGCGGAGGAATTGAGGCGACGGATCCGGATCAGGCCTGCGCACCGAGAACGCGGCGCAGACCGGCGGCCGCGCGGTCACCGATCCAGCCGAACATCAGCCGCAGGCCCAGGTCGCCCACGCGCAGCACGCCATTGAGGCGGAGATCGGCGTCGTAGGTGAGGACCGATCCGGTGCCGTCCGGTTTGACGGTGATCCGGTCGATAGAGGTGAACACGGTGCTGCGGGCCACCACGAGAAGGTTTCGCGGGGCGTCGTATTCCTCGGTCACGTAGCGCAAGGTCAGGTCGCGGCCGATGCCGGCGACGGTGACGTCGAACACGGCCTCCGGGCCGCCGGCTGAGCCCGTCACCTGCCGGACAGCCTTGACACCGGGATCCCATTCGGCGAAATTGCGGAGGTCGGCCATGTAGGCGAACACCTCCCGCGGAGTCTTCGCGGTCTTCACCGTTGTCACGTAGCGCGCCACGGGCACCCCTTTCGATGATGTCTAGTGTGCGCCCTGTACCGCGCCGAGGGTCTTCCGGCGCATCGCGACCACGGCCGCGGCCGCCGCGACCGTCACCGCGCCGACCGCGGCCGCGGCACTGGGGCCGGCGAAATGGCTGAGTGCCCCGCCTGCGGTCTGGCCGGCGGCGTTGCCCAGGGCCACCGCGGTGGTCAGCCAGCCGAAGCTTGCGCCGACCCGTTCCCGGGTGACGATGTCATCGAGGATCGCCGACTGCAGCGTCAACTGCGGGGCGAAGGTCGCACCGGCCATCGCGACCGCGATCAGCAGCAGCACCATGCTGTGCCCGGCGATCGGGATCAGCAGGGCGGCGGCGCTCAGCGCAATCATGGCCGGCAGCGCGATCTCGCGGCGCGTGGTCCGGAACGCGATCCCGGCGACCACGGAGCACAGCGTCATCACCGCGAACAGCGGCCCGGCCGCGTGCGGGTGCCCCAGCGAGGTGGCCACCGCGGTCGTGATCAACACGAGGAACCCGACCACCGCGCCGAAGCCGAGGGCGGCGATCACCAGGGTGAGCAGCCCGGCACGACTCTCGTCGGCCGGGAGCGCGACGGCGGCGGTCCCGGTGCCGCGGTGCTCGCCGATGGCGGGCAACCCGGCGTAGACCACGGCCGCCACGGCAAGCGCCAGGGTGGCGGTGAGGAACGGCAGGCGCGGTGAGCCCAGCGCACCGAGCATCCCGGTGAGTGCGGGAGCCGCGACGTAGCAGCCCTCGAAACTGATGGTCCAGTACCGGATCAGCGCGTCGCGGGCCGGGCCTTCGGTCACCAGGTGCGGCAGCATCGCCCGGGTCGCCACGCCCATCAGCGGCGCGGCCAGGCTCTGGGCCAGGATCACCGGCATCAGCACCCAGGCGGACTGGCGGGTCTCGATGAGCATCAGCAGCAGCGCGCTGCACGGCAGGTACACCGCGGTCAGCCGGCGCAGCGTGCGGCCCACGCCGTAGCGGTCGAACCAGCGGCCCTGCACCACCGCGGCCACCGCGGTGCCGGTCAGGTTGGTGGCCGCCGCGGCACCGGCGATGGCCAGGTTGGCGGTGGTGGCGTGGATGTAGAGCAGCAGGCTCAGGTTGGTCATCGCGAACGCCAGCCGGCCTGTCAGCGACCAGGCGGCGACGGCCGGTGCCCCGGGCCTGCGCCAGAGCACGCGGTACTGGCTGTCGATCACGGTGCTCACCAGGCACCGCTGACCAGTTCGGCGAAGCCCTCGGCGCGGATCGTCTCGGCCAGCCGGGAGCGGAACGCCGCGCGCAACTGCGCGACCTGCGCCCGGGTGACCGCGCCGCGGGCCAGCGCCATCCGGCTGGCCTTCTCGAAGCCGTCGCAGTCGATGCGGACCTTGGTGGCGTAGTAGGCGCGCCGGCCGATGCGGGCCCGGTCCGCCGATCCGCCGGAGGTCCGCACCCGGTACTTGGCCGGGATGTCGGGCTGGTAGGAGAACACCCCGCCGCCGCCGGACATCCGCAGGAACGCGTGGGTGTCCTCTGAGCCGCGGCAGTCCGGGAACGGGTGGCTCCGGGCCAGTTCGGTGCTGACCGACACTGTCGAGGTCAGCGTCAGGTAGCCGGTCTCGGTGGCGATCGGGATCCAGCAGTCCCGGCCCTGGGCCGGGCCGCGCTCCAGCGCGTCGAGGATCTCGGCCACCGACGGGGTGATCTGGCCGGGGCCGGGTTCGTTGCCCTTCTCGTCGATCACGGTGAACGGGGAGTAGATGAAGTCGGCCTCGCCGCTGCCCATCACCGCGCGGGTGACCTCCAGGCGCCGGGGATGGGCGATGTCGTCGGCGTCCTGGAACAGCACGATCGGCGATCCGGCCCGGTGCGCGACGTCGATGCCGATGTTGCGGCAGACGCCCTGGCCGCGGTTGGTCGGGTTTTCGACGACGAGGATGCGCTCGGGATCCAGCGCCTGCAGCCGGGCCAGCTGCTGGCGGCGCCGCCGCGCGGGGACCGGTGAGCAGTCGTCGACGATGACCAGCCGCCAGTCCGGGTCGCTCTGGGCCACGACGCTGCCGACGGATTCGAGGGCGTGGGTCATGGCGTCGGGCTGGTCGCTGTAGAACGGCATGACGAAGGTGGCGGTTGTCGTTGTGTTGTCGGTGGTCGTTGCGTTGTAAGTCATATCTTCATCCTCTGGCCGGACGGCGCGAAGCGGTATCGGGCAGAACACCCTTGCTGTTGAGGAACCGGTGTCCTGCAATTGCACTACGGCCGTGCGGTCAGGCCACCCCGCGCACCAGGGTTCGGGCCTGGTATCGGGCCGCAATCAGGCTCAGCGAGTGCGGCGTCTGGCCGGCCAGCGTCGGCACCGATGTCCGGGCCGGGGTGGCCGGAATCGGGTCGGCCGAGGGCACCACCAGGACCGCCAGTCCGGCCCGCTCGGCCGAGACCGCGCCGGGTTCGGAGTCCTCGACGGCCACGCACTGATCGGGGCTCAGCCCGAGCAGTGCCATCGCGGTGCGGTAGGGCTCCGGGTCGGGCTTGGGCCGGCGCACCTCGTCGCCGCAGAGGGTGACGTCGAAGGCGTCGTGGCCCAGTGTGGTCATCGCGATGTCGACCAGACCGCGCGGGCTGGAGGTGACCAGGGCGGTCCGCAGGCCGGCGTGGCGCACCGCGCTGAGCAGTTCGCGGGCGCCGGGCTGCCAGGGCACACCGCGACCCATCAGGTCCTCGACCCGGCCGAGCAGGGCGCGGCGGGTCATCGCGGTGTCGGCCCGGCTGCCGGTTTCGGTGTGCAGCATCTCGATCACCTCGCCCAGCGAGCGGCCCAGCATCCGGGCCCGGGCGGCCGGCGACAATTGGCCGCCCAGATCGCGGGCCATGCCGTGCAGCGCTTCGGTCCAGATCTCCTCGGTGTTGGTCAGTGTGCCGTCCATGTCGAAAAGCACTGCGCGAAGCCGATTCCGGAGCAGGTGTGTGTTCATACCCTCATGACTACCGGGCGCAGGCCGGCGCCGTTATCGGCCCGCGCGGGGATTGCGTTGATGATCCGGTGTCCTGCGAAATGAGGACACCC
>DAIPYT010000156.1:0-6870 GCA_036782595.1 Mycobacterium sp.
GGGTTCAGGCGTCGAGGGCCCGACGGACCCGCACGTGCGGGTCCGTTGCCGTGCCCGCCGGGGGAACAACCCTCCCCCGGCGGGCAGCGGTCGCCTGTTGCGAGAGCACCAGCGCCCCGGCCGCGGCCGGGGCACGGGCGTTACCTCGCGGGCGCGAAGGGCCTGGACGTCACGTTGATGTTGGCCATCATGCCGTTGTCCTCATGCGCGAGGATGTGGCAGTGGAATACGTACGGGCCGGTGTAGGTGCGGAACGACATGCGCACCACCACCTGCCCCGGAATGCCCCTGGTCGTGGCCGGCACCGGGATGGTGTCGATCCAGCTCTCATCCGGCTGGCGCCTGCCGTTCACGCTCATGAGCTGCATGTCATTCACGTGTATGTGGATGGGGTGCTCCTCGCCGGACTTGTTGATGAAAGTCCACTCCTCCACCGTTCCGGTGACCGGTGTCGCCGACATCGGCACGGCGCCCGGGAAGGACCTGCCGTTGATGTAGAACTTGGTGCCGGCCTTGTTCTCGCTGAGCACGAATGTGCGGTGGCGCGCCACCCGGCGATCGGCCAGGTCGCTCTCGCCGCCGAATGTGGCGGGGGCCTTGGCCACCGGCGCAGACGCCGCGCCCTCCACCTTCACGGTCATGAGCGTGGTGCGCGGGTAGGTGTCGCCCTGCGGCCCGGTGTTCATCTTCCGGGTGATCAGCTGATAGGTGCCTGCCCTGGGCGCCTGCACCAGCAGGTCGAACCGGCGGGCCGGCGGCATCATCAGGGTGCTCGCCGCGTAGGGCCTCGACACCGGGTTGGCATCCACCGCGAGCACGGTCACCTTCAGGCCCGAGGCCTGGAGGTCGTACCAGATGTTCGCGCCGATGTTGCCCACGTGCCACAGCTGGGTCTCGCCCGCCTGCATGGTCATCACCGGGTTCACCTGGCCGTTCACCGTGCGGGTGGTGGGGGCGTCGGAGTCGATGTCGTCGGTGGGGATGGTGTTGCCCGTGGTGACCTGGAAGTCCTTGAGACCCACGTAGTGCTCGGTGATACCCCGCAGCGACTTGGGCAGCAGCGACTTCAGGCCCTCCACCTCGATGAAGCCCGACATGCCGCCGAATACCTGCTCCTCTGCCAGCGGGTGCGGGTGTGGGTGGTACCAGTAGGTGCCCGGGTTGAAGAAGCGCGTGTTCTGGTACACGTGCTGCGCCGAACCCCCGGGCAGGACGATCTCGTAGATGTCGTCCTGGTTGCCCTTGGGAGATACGAAGAACCCGTGCGTGTGGATGTTGGTGGCCTCCTGCAGCTTGTTCTGCAGGTTCACCACCAGCTGCTGACCCCGCCGCAGTCGGATGACCGGCGGCATGAAGGCCGCGGGGTACGTGACCCCGTAGGCCTCGGCCGAGTACACCCGGGCGTTCACGCGCTTGCCACTCACAGCCACCGGCACCGCATTGGCCGTGAGGCCCAGTTGCAGCTGGCCACCGGCGCTCTCGATGATCGGCGGGTCGGCGAACGGCTGGCCGGTTATGACCTCGCCCGACTCAGCCGGCGGAATCGCTGGCGGCGGCGGCACCGTGCTGGCGCCGTTCGCGCGGTACACGATGGGCGGGCCGGACGATTGCGCGGCGGTGAGCAACCCGACCGATCCGGCGCCGCCGAGCACCGCTGCCGTCACGATCACAGTGAGCACGCCGCGGCGGGCGGCCCTGGGCTTCGGGGAGAGCGTCATGCGGGGAATCTACCCGTCGTCGGGTGCAACGACCGCCCCCGGTTCCCCGTATCCGCGAGCGTCTGTCTTGCGAGCAGAACGTCGTCGGATCGATCCTGGCTGGCTCCAGTTAGTTCGCGCGCTGCCGGCTGATTAGCCGGTGACTCCCGGGCTCCGGGGTGTGACGATCACCAGCCGGCTGGAGTCGGTGGTCCTAACGGAGGCGCCGGCGCCGTTGGAGGCCGAGGCCGCCCCCCTGATCCGCACTTGCCCGGGACTGCTCTTGGAGGCGCGGACGGTGGTGGTGTAGGTAACCGACCTGCCCACCGCAAGGGAGGAGCGCGTCCAGCAGATCGTCCGCCCCCTGACCTTGCCCGAGCCGCGCTTTTTCACCGTGAGGCCGCGGGGCAGGGTGGCGCAGGTCTTGACCGACTGCGCGCTGGCGCCGGCCGACGGGGCATTGGCGGTCCTGACCTTGACCTGGAAGCTCCTGCCGGCCTGCACCTTCTTCGGCGTGCTGATCGAAAGCGTCAGTTTCGGCCGGTTTGCCGCGAACGTCGCGGTGACAGATCGCGATTCGCTCATCGTCACCTCACAGCTTCCCGTGCCCGAGCATCCTGCACCGGACCAGCCGGTGAATGTCGACCCGGAGGCCACGGTGGCGGTCAGGCTGACCCTGGTTCCAAGGTTGAAGGTGGCCCGGCAGGACGAGCCACAATCGATGCCCGAGGGGGAAGAGGTCACGCCGCCCTTACCCTCGCCGGCGAGCTGGACCGCCAGCGGGTAGGTGGTCGGGGCGGTACTCGCTGCCTGGATCCTGCTGAAGCCCGCGGTGTATCCGGCCCAGACGGCGGTGACCGCTCCGTCGGGCGCTATGGCCAGCTGGGAGCTGGGGGGCGTTGCCCCGGCTGCCGACAGGTTCGTGACCGTTCCGAAGGCGCTTGCTCCGGCTGGCCGCGAGGCGGCCTGGACCGTGTGATCCCCGGTTGCAAGGTCCTCCCACTCCCAGGCGACGGTGATCGCCCCGTCGGGTGCCGCGGCTACCTGTATCGCCGACTGGTTACCGATCTCTGAGATTTCTTCGATCGTCCCGAAGGTGCTCGAGCCGGCCGGCCGGGTGCGGGACCGGATTGTGAGGTTGCCGCCCACCGATTGGGCCCAGACGACAGTGGTTGCCCCGTCGGGCGCCACGGCAACGTTGGTGAATGCGGTGCTCGAGGCGGTTGACGATACGTCCTGGGCCGCACCGAAGGTGCCCGATCCGGCCGGCCGGGTCGCGGCCTGCGATGTGTATTCGCAGGCGCTGGGGCTGCAACCGCTGGTGAGGGTCCAGACGGTGGTGGTTGCCCCGTCGGCCGCTACCGCCAGATTGGGGTGAAGGGCCCCATCGCTGGTTGGCGAAACGTCCTGGGCCGGGCCGAATGTGCTCGATCCGGCCGGCCGGGTGCGGGCCTGGACCAGGTAGCAGGTGGGGCCGGGGCTGCAAGCGGAGGTGAGGTTCCAGGTGACGGTGGTTGTCCCGTCGGCCGCCACCGCCACCCTGGGTGCGGCGGCATCCTCGCCGACTACCGACAGGTCCTCGACCGGGCCGAAGGTGTTCGATCCGGCTGGCCGGGTCGCGGCCCGGATTGTGTCGGGTTGGCCGGTCCAGGTGACGGTGGTCGCCCCGTCGGCCGCTACCGCCACGCGGGGGGAGCCGGAAACGCCCGAACCCTGGTTGGTTGCCAGGTTCTGGACCGGCCCGAAGGTGTCTGAGCCGGCCGGTCGGGTGCGGGCCTGGATTGCGAAGGTGCCACCTACGATTTGGCCCCAGACGACGGTGGTTGTGCCATCGGGCGCAACTGCCACCTGGGGGCCGGAGGAGAGCAGCTGGGCGTCTGAGAGGGGCTGGATCGCCCCGAAGCTGCTCGAGCCGGCCGGCCGGGTCGCGGCTTGGGTAATGCCGTCGAGATCGCGCCGCCAGACTACGGTGGTTGTGCCGTCGGGCGCTATGGCTACCTGGGGCTGATCAGAGTCCTGGCCAGCTGCCGAGACGTCGGTAGGGGGAAGAATCCAGGGGTTGGCCGTAGCAGCTGGCGCCCCCAGCGCCAGCGTTGCCCCCACGACCGCCAGGAACGCCACCACCAGCGCCCGGAAAGCCCTGCTCGCTCTATAGGCCCGGCCCATCGAGATCCCTTCCGGATCGACTAAGGCGGTCAGACCCAGCGCCTCTCACCGGAGGTCCCGTGAGGGTCGTCATGTTACCCGGCCGGCACTGCCCCGGCGTTCGAAAGCGTTTCCAGGTGGGTTTCTCCGAGCGCAGCCGGTGATGTGAATCTCGGGGCGGGTGCCGGGGCGGCGATCGGCGCATGAGCAAGGTTGTCGATGTACTGCTGGGACGAGAGCGGGGCCACGAGCTGTCAGCGGTCGCTCACCCGCGTGCCGAAACGGAAGGTCTCGGCGCTTGGGCGAAGCTGGGTCGCATGCGGGTACCAGCAGCGGCAGCCTTCTTCGACTGACGGGCGCGGGCCAGCGGCGCGGGCGTACGCTGATCCTGGTGATTTCCCCAATTGCCCAGGTTCCAATGTCACGCTTCAAGCGGATTGCCATTTCCCTCGTGGTCGCCGGCCTGGCCACCAGCGTCGCCGCTTGCGGCGATTCCAGCAGCACCTCCAGCGAAACGGCTCCCGAGACCGACCGACGGGCCTCCGGCCATGCAGCGGCGTGGTCATACGAGGGCGACACGGGCCCCGATAAGTGGGCCACCCTCTCGCCCGACTACGCCACGTGCGATGGCTCCTCGCAGACGCCGATCAACATCGTCGACCCGGCGAGCGACACGTCGCCCGAGCCCACCATCAACTACTCGAAGGGTGCGGTGGAGCAGTTCAACAACGGGCACTCCGTTGAGGCCAAGGCTGCCGGGGGCAACTCGATCACCGTCAACGGCACCAAGTCCGCGCTGCTGCAGATGCACTTCCACGCGAAGAGCGAGCACACGATCAACGGCGAGCACTCGCCCATCGAGGCGCACTTCGCGCACAAGTCCGACGATGGCGCGCTCACGGTCATCGGTGTGATGCTCGAGGAGGGATCCTCCACGAACACCGCCTGGGAGCCCTTCGTCAACGCCATCGACACGCCTGCGGGCACCACGGCAAAGCCCACCTACGACTGGGCGGCCATGCTTCCCACGAACCTCCAGAGCGTGCGCTACGTGGGCAGCCTCACCACCCCGCCGTGCACCGAGGGCGTGAACTGGCTGGTGATGAAGGAGCCGGTGAAGCTGAGCAAGGCGCAGATCAACGCCGTCACCGCCATCTACTCCGACAACTCCCGACCGGTGCAGCCGCTCAACGGTCGCAACGTCGTCATCACCCCGGTAACCCCCTAGCGCTGCAGGGTTCGGTCAACCGCTCGCCGGACATGTCGTCGATCGCCGCTCTGGGCGCGTTGCGGTGGAGTCCTGTTGGGACGAGAAGCGAACCCGGGCCGTCAGCGGTTGCTCACCCGCGTGCCCGGCGGCAGCGGTGACGGCAATGGGGCACCGGTGGCCAGCGCGACCACGATCGGGTCGACGATTCGCGGCTTGGCATCATCTTGGGTGTGGTCCATCACATCGTGGGGCAGGCCCAGCGACGCAGGGAGCACCACCTCCCGCACTCGGGCCCCATGGGTGCGCCAGTCTCTGGCCAGATCGGCAATCGCCTGGTTGGAGATGGTCAGGTCGGAGGCGTTCTCGAGGATCGCGAGCTCATTGGCCTGCGGTGCCCGCGCGGCGGCCTCGCGCAGCACCCGCGTGCCGAAACGGAACGTCTCGGCGCTCGGGCGAAGCGGGGTCGCATCCGGGTAGGTGTGGGACTCACGCTGGATGCCGGTGCCGGGTAGCACCAGCGGCGGCAGACGGGTGAAGGTATTGCGAAATACGTTGGCGACCGGGCGCGAGACGTTGCCAAGCACCAGCGCTGGGGCGATCACCACCGCCCGGTCCACGTCGGTGCGCTCCTGCGCTGCCCACGCGGCCATGTTCCCACCCAGCGAGAACCCCACCACGGTCGTCTTCCCGCCCAGACCGGCGGCGATGTCGAGGCCCTGATCGGTGGCGTCTCGCATGGCCTCCGCGTCGAGGCCGGCCAGGTCATCGACCGTTCCGCCTGAGATCCCGTGCCCCGGGATGCGCATCACCAGCACGTTCGCCTTGGTCTGGGCCAACTGGCGTCCCACGTCGAGCATTTGCCGCGGGCAGTTGGTCAGGCCGTGGAAGAGGACGATCACCTGCTCGGTGCGGCGCGCCGGCCCCAGCAAGCGCGTGCGGCATTCGGGCTTTATGCGCGCTTGAGTCTCGGCACGTGCGATGCCCGCCAGTGCCGCCTCGGCCTCGGCGTAGGTGGCCGTCGGACGGGGCTGTGGCTCGAGGCCGTGGGTGGATACCGGCAGGACCGCGAACATCACCAGCGCGAAGACCGCGACGGCAAGCAGCACGCCGATGCTCTGCAAGGTGACGATCGCCCAGCGGGGGAGCCGCAGGCGCGGGAATCGGTTCTGCTTCATGGGTGCCGGCCGTTCTTCTTCCTCATGGGCCATCGGAACCCGCCTTGGCGCCTTCGAACTGGATGCGCGCCTGCCCGCGAATGCGCAGGTGGGATGGCGGGGGCAACGAGGGTGGTTGAGCAGACAGCGCGAACCTGTCCATACGACGACTGTAGACCCCCCCGCCAGCGCAGTGCCGCGGATCGAGTAGGCCTTGTCTGCCATGGGTGAATCGCCCACCTGGACGTCGAGGTGGAGCCTCACATCCCGCAGTCGCCCGATGGCCCATCCGCCCCGAAACGACTGAGGGAGCCCCAGTTGATGGCACAGAGACGTGCAGCACCCAGAGCAGCACCCAGAGCAGCACCGGTGAGATACCTTTTTCGCATTCCTCCCGCTGATCAGGGGCCCCATGCGTCAATCAACTGAACCCGGTACCGGCACTTCGATGCCCTCAGGACGTAACGCGCTGCGACCGCGTCGCGCCTGGGTCCTTGCCCTTGTGTGTGCGTGTGCCCTGGCGGGCATGACCGGACCCGCAACGGCGTCGACAGTCAGTTGCACCACTGGCTCCATCACGATCAATGACGGCACGAACACTGTGACCGGTAACACGGGCTGCACTGGGGCGGTGACCATCCCGAACGGCGTCACCTCGATCGGC
>DAIPYT010000157.1:0-6739 GCA_036782595.1 Mycobacterium sp.
GCACCCGGTACATCTACTACCCGGACACCGCGCCGGTGCCCGAAGGTGCGGCGGTGAACGTCCGTGGCCGGTCCTTCAAGATCCTCGCCGACGTCCAGGTCACCAAGGACACCGAGGGAGTGATCTTTGCGCACGGCTCCCGGTTCGGCGGGCACACGCTGTTCATCAAGGACTCCCAACTGAACTACGTCTACAACTTCCTCGGCATCAAGCCGGAGCAGGTGTTCACGTCCGACACCCTCGAGCCCGGAAACCACACTCTCGGTGTGGAGTTCGTTCGGGAAGGCGCCGGCGAGCATGGGGAGTCCACCGGAACCGCCAAGCTCTACGTCGACGACAAGGTGGTCGCCGAAGGGCCGATGCGCGCCCAGGTCGGCAAGTTCACCCTGTCCGGCGACGGTCTGTGCGTCGGGTTCGACAGCGCCGACCCGGTGAGCCGCTCCTACCCGCCGGGCTTCCCGTTCACGGGCGGGGAGATCCTCGGGGTCGGGGTGGACATCAGCGAGGAGCAGTACCTCGATCTCGAGCAGGAGGCCGCCGCGGCGTTCGCCCGCGACTGACGCTCAGTCGCCGGCCGGGCCCACCCGGTAGATGGACTTGAGTTCGAAGAACTCCTCAAGCCCCTCCGGTCCCAGTTCCCGGCCGATGCCGCTGGCCTTCACGCCGCCGAAGGGCGCGCCCATATCGAGTTGGTAGTCGTTGATACCGACGGTTCCGGTGTGGATTTCGCGCGCCACTTCGGTGGCGCGGTCGGTGTCGGCGGACCAGACGGTACCGGCCAAGCCGAACTCGCTGTCGTTGGCGATCGCGATGGCCTGCTCATCGGTGTCGTAGGGAATCACCGCAAGCACTGGGCCGAAGATCTCCTCCTGTGCGATGCGTGAGGAGTTGTCGACGTCGGCGAATACCGTCGGCTCGACGAACCAGCCGCGGGGCTGATTTCGCGGAATGTCGCCGCCCGCAATCAGTGTGGCACCGCTGCTCTTGCCGTCGGCGATGTAGCCCAAGACCCGTTCGCGCTGGCGCGCACTGACCACCGGTCCGATATCGGTGTCCATATCCAGTGGATCGCCGACGGTCAGTCCGTTGACCAGGGCCGCCAGTGCGTCGACGACTTCGCCGTAGCGTGATCGCGGGGCCAGGATTCGCGAACCCAGGAAGCAGGTCTGGCCGTTGTTGATCAGCGACACCGACTTCAGGCCCCGCATGGTGGCGTCGAGGTCGGCGTCATCGAGAATGATCGCCGCCGACTTGCCGCCCAGTTCCAGGGTCACCGGCCGCAGCAACCGCCCGCACGCCTCGCCGATGATCCGGCCGACCGCGGTGGATCCGGTGAAGCTCACCTTGTCCACACCCGGATGCGACACCAGGTGCGCTCCGGCCTCCGCGCCGCCGGGCACGACGTTCAGGACACCGTCGGGAATGCCGGCATCGGCAGCGGCCTCCGCGAAAACCAAAGCATCCAGAGCAGTTTCGGGTGACGCTTTGAGAACGACGGTGCATCCGGCGGCCAGTGCCGGGGCGAGCTTGAAGGCGGCAAGAGCCTGGGGATAGTTCCAGGGGACGATGGCGGCGACCACCCCGACCGGCTCCCGGCGAACGATGGTGTGGCCGGTCGCGCTTGGCCGAACCTCCTCGATCGGTGTCTGGGTGATGAGCTTGGCGTAGTAGTTCAGCAGGGCCGCCGGGAACAACCCGTTGGCGCTTCGGGACAACCGCATCGGCATGCCGTTCTCCCGGGTCACCAACTTGTCGGTGCTGTCGGCGCGCTGATGAAGTGCTGCGGCGAAAGCCTTCAGGACCTTCGCCCGGTGATCCGGTGACGTCGACCGCCACTGAGGCAGTGCCGCCCTCGCGGCGGCCACCGCCGCATCGATATCAGCCTCGGTTGCACTCGCGCCGTCGCCGAGTAGTTCGCCTGTCGCGGCCTCCAGAACCGGTTGCGCCTTGTCGGCGACACGGAACTCCCCGTCGATGAACAACTGCGGACTCTTGGTACTCACTGTGTGACTCCCTTGGTGGCCTCGAGGGCGAATAACGCCCCCGCGTCGATCAATTGGTTTATCTGCGCGTCGTCCATTCCGAGTACCTCACGACAGACCTGCCGGGTGTCGGCCCCCGGGAGGGGGGCCGGGCGCTGCGGGGACGGTGGGATGTTCCGGAACGGCGCGGGCCCGGTCTCAGCGGGTAACGGAACCTCGAACAGCGGATGTGGCATGTCCGCCAGCACATTTCGCCACCGCAGCTGCGGGTGCTCGTAGACGTCTTCGGGTCGGTTCATCGGCCCGGCGGCGACCCCGGCTGCCTGCATTCGCTCAGCGACCTCCTGGGGGGTGTGTGCGGCCGCCCACGCGGCCAGGTCAGCGTCCTGGCCGGACCGCGAGACCACGCACCATTCGTCATCCCCGGCGCACGGCAGCACCATGTGCACTATGTCGTCCTTGCAGACCTCGGCGGCATTCTCGCCGGCCTCGGCGGCCAACATCACGAACCGGGTGTCCAATTGGTTGATTCCGGCCTCCGCCTGCGAGACGTGAATTCGTGCGCCGACGCCGCGGCGCTTGCGGCGAATCAGCCCGGCTAGTGCACCTATCGCGGTGATCCGGCCTACGACATGGTCCGGAAAAATCGTCGTCGCGTCGTAGAACGGATGGCGCGCAGCGGGATTCGTTTGATCCGACGTCCACAGACTGGTGACACCGGTGGCGGCGCGGACCAGCGGCCCGTAACCCATCCGGGTACTCCAAGGCCCCACATCGCCGTAGGCACTGCTCTCGGCCACCACGAGCGTGGGATTGATCTCGCGCAACCGCTTCTCACCGAAGCCGAGGGCAGCAAGGGTGCCGGGTTTGAAGTTGGCGAACAACGCGTCGGCGGAAGCGATGAGTCGGGTGAACACCCCGGCCCCCTCGTCGCGGCGCAGATCCAGACCGAATCCCAGGTGGTTGCGGTGCGCACGGGCGAATGAGTCGCCGATCGCCTGGTTCTCCCGCTTCTGCCGCAAACCGTCGGGGTAGGCCGCGCTCTCGACCTTGATGACCTCGGCACCGAGGTCGCCGAAGAGTCGGCTCAATTCGCCGCCGGCGACGATGATTCCCAGATCCAGGACGCGAATTCCGTCCAACGGGAGTCCGCCCACCGGCGCTGACGGCGCGGGATCGAATCGCTCACCGCGCCAGACCGGATCGCCCGCCCCGGGATCGGGTGCCGCGCTGTGGAAGCCTGCCCGCCTGCCATCGACCGACCAGTAGCCGACCGGCACCCGGACTTTCACCCCGGGAGCTAGTTCGGCGTCGGTCAGCGCACCGGCGGCATCGAGATGGTCGGAGTGCAGCGCCTCGGACGGAGTCAGGACAGCGGCGATCGGCACGCCGTACTGCTGACCTTCGACGACCAGTTCCTCACGCGTACGGTCGGCGAACAGGGCGCCGATCAGGGTGCCGAGTTCATCGAAGGCGTAGGCCCGGGCGGCGAGGGTGTCGAAGCGCGGGTCCTGGAACTGCTCGGGCTCGCCGAGCCAGGCCCGCAGCCCGTGCCACTGGCGGGGCGCCATGACGCAGATCCGGACATACCCGTCGCGGCACTTGAAGATGGGATACAGGTCCTGGTTGCGCGGTCGGCCCCGCCACCGTTCGCCGCCCCTTTTCGCGGTGGCCGCCTGGCCCTGCGTTCCGAACGGCGGGTCCAGTGCCATCACCACCGCATCGAACCGGGAGAAGTCGATGTAGTCGCCGACACCGCAGCGCAGGCGGTTGAAGTACGCCGCCAACAGCGCCCATACCGCCTGCACCGCCGCGGTCGCCGATGCGATGCCCTCGGGCGGCAGGACGGGGGTGCCGACGGCAGGGCCGGACCGCGACAACGCGGTGCACATGGCGTAGAAAACCGGGTCGCTGGCCCGCCAGGAGGCATACGGCCCGGTGCTGCCGAAGTCGGTCACCAGCATTGTCACCAGATAGCCGAACCGGTCGGCCAACTCCTCGCAGGACGTTCCGTACGCCAATGCCTGTCCACTGTCGACGACGATGTCGGCACCAGCGGCGAGGTCGAGCAGCCTGTGCTGGTCGGCTGCCGAGGCGGGATCGAGCACCACCGACCGCTTGTTGGCGTTGTGCAAAGCGAACGGGATGCTGACCCCGCAAAGGGTGGGCCTCTGGTTGCGGGCCGCGCTGCCACCAGGCGGCTCGACCTTGATCACATCGGCACCGAGGTCGGCCAGCAGTCGGGTGACGGCATCAGCATCCCCGCCGCACAGATCCAGGACCCGCAATCCCGCCAGCAGTGACTCGTTTTCGCTCAATGCCGCGCCTTCCGTCATCCGGCGCCGAGCTTATCGGTTCGCTTTATTCCCGACTGTCGGGTGTATTACACGCCGGGCCTACGGGCCGTTACCGCAGCTAGGATGGGAATCAATGTCTGCTTCAGCCGTCGCGACCGATCACCATCACCATCCGGCGGTGGTGCAGTTGGCGGCCCTGCACCACCTGCGGATCTACGTCGATATCGGCGTCGTGGTGGTGGTGCTCGCGCTGACGAACCTGATCGCGCACTTCACCACCCCGTGGGCGAGTATCGCCACGGTGCCGGTGGCCGCGCTGGCATTGCTGATGCTGGTGCGGGCCCGCGGATTGGGGTGGTCCGAGCTGGGGCTGGGTCGCGAGCACTGGAAGTCCGGCGCCGGCTACGCCGCGGCGGCGGCAGGACTGGTGTTGACGGTGATCGCCGTCGGAGCGCTGCTGCCGTGGACGCGTCCGATGTTCCTCAACGACCGCTACGCCACGCTGTCCGGCGCGGTGGTGGCCTCGATGGTCATCATCCCGCTGCAGACCGTCATCCCCGAGGAACTGGTCTTCCGCGGGGTGCTGCACGGCGCGATGGAGCGGGTCTGGGGCTTCCGCGGAGTCGCGACGGCCGGATCTCTGCTGTTCGGCCTGTGGCATATCGCCTCGTCACTCGGCCTGACCGCGGGCAATGTGGGATTCACCCGGATCCTCGGGGGCGGCATCTTCGGGATAGCCGCCGGTGTGTTGGGGGCAGTCCTTGCCACCGCCGCCGCGGGATTCGTGTTCACCTGGCTGCGCCGCCGCAGCGGCAGCCTTCTGGCCCCCATCGCACTGCACTGGTCATTGAACGGGATGGGCGCGCTGGCCGCCGCCCTGGTGTGGCAGCTGTCCAGCTAGACCGGTAGCTCACACACAGTCGGATGCACCGTCGACGACGAACAGTGATCCACTGGTGTAGGAGCTGTGTTCGGTACACAGAAACGCGATCGTCGGCGCGATCTCATCGACACGGCCAAACCGGCCCAGCGGGATGTGCGCCACCTCAGAGTCAATCAACGCCGGTATCCCCTGCATGGGAGCCGTCATCGGGGTGTCGATCGTCCCGGGAGCGACGGCGTTCACACGGATGCCGTCCTTAGCCCACTTCACCGCGAGAGTTCGTGTCAAAGCGATGATTCCAGCCTTCGCGGCGCTGTAACCGGGCACCAATGTCACCGCGCGAAGGGCCGACATCGACGAAAGGTTGACCACCACCGCGCCGCCAGAGGCGGTGGACGCCTTCAGCGCACGGCGTAGCGCAACGGTCAGTCGGTATGTCCCGTTGAGGTTGAGCGCCACCGACGCGTCGAATCCCTCGGGTGCCGATTCGTCGAGGCCGCCGGGAAAGTTGGCGCCGGCGTTGTTGACCAGCACATCGAGGGTGTCGAAGCGGGCTTTGAGGGCGTCGATCGAGGTGGGGTCGGTAAGCACCAGTTGCGCGTAGATCATCCCGGACAGATCGGTGTCGTACTCCCCCGCATCCGCGCGGGTACCGGTGACGGTGACATCAGCGCCCGCATCCCGGAACAACACCGCAGTCGCATGTCCGATGCCGCTGGTGCCGCCGGTGATGAGCACTCGGGTACCGGTGAAATCAAAGGTGGCCCGGGCGGTCATGCGTTGTTCGCGATCTGCTTGCGCAGCCATGCTGTCTCCCAGAAATTGGTGGTGTCGGCCAACAGCCGCTCATGCGCCGCCTTCAGGACTCGGCGGGCGCCGGGGTGATCACTATCGGTGTCGGTCACCTTCTCGGCGAGGTGGATGGCCTGCACCGGCCGGTCGGCGTCGAGGTGGGCCTGCGCCCGGGCTACGAGTGCATCAGCCCCGGCCAGTTCCACCAGATCGGCGCTGATATCGACTGGGTCGACGGGATACAGCTCGGTGGTGGACCGGTGATGGAACCAGCCCGAATAGTTCTCCCAGATCGCCCGAACGCCCCAGGGAACCTTGCCGTAACCCTGTCCCAGCTGCAGGTGCTCCGGCAGGGTGATCTCGCGCATCAGGGTGCGGACGTCCTTGCCGGCATTCATCCCCTCGACCGTTGCGTCGTGGACGTACTGGACGGCATCACGCAGCCGGGTGAGCTCGAATTGGATTTGCTCCTTGCCGGTGATCGGCCAGAAGTGACCGGAAAGAAGGACATCGGGCTCCATTGCGCGAACCCGGTCGATGGAGTCGATCACGGTGAGCGCATCGCGGTAGCGGTCGCCGCGCATGGTAACCAGGTTCGGCATATGTCCGAACAGTGCGCCGAACACATTGCCGCACAGACAGATCTTCTCGTCGGGCAACCAGACGACCATCGAATCGTTGGTCTCGCCGCCGGGCGTGGCGATGAGTTCGAAGCTACGTTCACCGACGGTGAGGGTGAGGGTGTCCTCGACGACGATGTCCGCGGCCGGGGTGCTCTGGCCGGG
>DAIPYT010000158.1:0-6574 GCA_036782595.1 Mycobacterium sp.
CGGGCTATTCGACCAGTCGCCGGCGCATGGCCTCGGCCACCGCCGCGGCGCGGTCGGAGACGCCGAGCTTGCCGTAGAGGTTCTGCACGTGGGTGCGCACAGTGGTGGGCGCCAGGTGCAGTCTCGCGGCGATATCGGGTACCGACAGTCCGTCGGCGATCAGCTTGATGATCTCGGCCTCGCGGGGTGAGAGCAGGGTGGCGTCACCGCGGGAGCGGTGCCGAACCTCGTTGGCCAGTCCGCTGGCGATGTTGGTCGGCACGTACCCCTCGCCGCGAGCGCACTTCATGACCGCGGCGATGATCTCGTCGCGGTCGGACTCCTTGGTCAGATACCCGGCGGCGCCGGCGGCGAGCGCCTCGTACACCGTGGCGGGGTCTTCGGTGGCGCTGAGCAGAAGTACGTGGGTCGGCAGCCCGTCGCGGGTCACTGCCGAGACCACCGCCAGGCCGTCCAGTTCGGGCATCCGGTAGTCCAGCAGCGCCACCGAGGGTTGGTGTTCGCGAATAGCCTCCAGGGCCGCCCGTCCGTCGCCCACCTCGGCGACGACGCTGATCCGCCCGGTCTCCTTCATGGCGCTCACCACGGCTGCCCGGTACATCGGATGGTCGTCACCGACCACGACGGTGACCGCCTCGGACCCTCGCGCCATCTGTACTCCTTCGACGGCGGCAATCGTTGCACAGACCTGGCGTATAAAGGGCCGGTGCGGGTTGACGAGTTGGACCAGATCCGCCGCTCACGGGAATTAGACGCGCTGCGGATCGTCGCGGTGGCCCGGCTCGGGGTGGCTGCGGTGATGATCGCAGCGCTGTTCGTCGGGTCACCGCTGAAGTGGCCCCAGTTCAGTTGGGTGCCCTGGTTCTACGGCGCTGTCGCGGTGGGTGCGGCGGTGCTGTTGTTCACGCCGTTGAATCGCCGCCTGCCGATCTCCCGGTTCCAGCTCGTCCTGCTCATCGTCGATGTCGCGTCGATCTTCACCTACAAGGTGTCGGCCGCGGACGGAACCTACGTCCCGCTGCTGGTGCTGACGCTGCTGCCGATCATGGTGGTACTCGATGTGTCGTGGCGTCGTGCCGCGGCCGCGCTGGTCGTCATCGCAACGACCTTCGCCATCGAGATCTTCACCGACCCGGTGGTGCTCGCCCAGGCCGGCCGAGGCCGGGCCGTCATGGCGACAGTTGTTTTCGTGTTCCTCTGCGGCACGGTATTTTTGGCGGTTCTCGCTCAGGCCCGCAAGCTCGATGAGATCAGTGCTTTGAGCGCGTCCCGGCAGGAACTCCTTGTTGATCTCATGACCGCTTCCGACGATCAGCAGCGCCGGATCTCCGAATACCTCCACGACGGTCCGCTGCAGTCGGTGCTGATGGCCCGCCAGGACATCGTCAGCGTCTTGAAGAATCAATCCAGTCCGGCACTGGAGCGGGCTCTGGCCGGTTTGACGGACGCCACCGCGCAGATGCGTGAGGCGACCTTCGAACTGCACCCGGCCGTGCTCGGCGGTGCCGGCCTGGCCCGGGCGATCACCCAACTGGTGACGGCGAACTCGGACCGTTCCGGGATCGACATCACCGCCGATATCGACTACCCGGGCGACGACGCCCGCGACGCGATGCTGTTCGCGGTGACCCGGGAGCTGGTGTCCAATGTCGTGCGGCACTCCTGCGCCACCCGAGCCCGGGTCAGCCTGCGGGCCGTCGACGGCACTTTCCGACTCGATGTGGTCGACGACGGGGTGGGCCTGTCCGGACAGGATCTGTTGCAGCGGCTCCAGGAGGGACATATCGGTATCGCCTCCCAGCGGGCCCGCATCGAGGCGTCCGGCGGTGAGATGCGCGTGCTGCCGGTGGCGACGGGTAGCCACATCTCGGTGACCCTGCCCATGACACCGCCCGCGACGTAGATCCGTCGCGGGCGGTCTCGCCGAATCGGCAGCGTCAGCCGTTGTTGCCGCAGGGCGCACCTCCTGCCGGGCCGAATCCGCACGGAACCGCGAGATTGCCGCCGCCGGCGGTGCCTGGCACCGCAGCCGCGGGAGCCCGGGTCACGTTGGTCCGGGCCGCCTTCTCGGTCGGTGACACGCTCGGCTGGGTGACACTGGTCTCCGCGGGCTTCTCATGCGGGGAACTGCAGGCGACGGTCATGCCGCCCATCCCGATGACCGCCAGCGCACCCAGCGCCAGCGAGGCCTTCCGCAGCACCGTGCCGGTCCGCCTGCCGGCCTGAATGTCGTTCATGTCCTTGCTTTCTTGTCGCGTTGTTCAGTCGTCGTCTGTTCAGTGCGGGTGCTTTTCAGAACCAGATCACCGTTCGCTCCTTCCGCTGTGTTCCATCACTGCAACGTTCCATGACTGCAACTCTGCGGCGTGCGGACCGGCGTCGGTATCCGGCGAACCAACGAAAAGGTCGATGATTGCGACTCCTGCGATCGAAGGAGCCCCGTCGTCGACGAAGCGGTGTCGGACCTGAAGCGGTGTCGTACCCGAAGCGGTGTCGTACCCGAAGGCCAGACTTGGCTCGTGCTCGATCTGGTCCTCCCACTGCAGTGCGGCGGCTGCGGGGCGCCGTCCACCCGCTGGTGTGAGACCTGCGCCGCCGCGCTGCTGGTCCACGTCGACGAGCCGCACCTGGTCAGCCCGCGCGTCGACCCGGGGGTGCCGGTGTTCGCGCTGGGCCGCTACGCCGGCCCGCGCCGGGAGGCCGTCGTCGCCTACAAGGAACGCGGTCGGCGCGATCTGGTCGCGCCGCTGGCCCGTCCGCTGGCCCAGGGCATCCACCGACTGGCGGTATGGGGGATCGTGGGCCTGCCGCTGACCGTGGTTCCGGCCCCCACCCGTCGATCGGCGGCCCGCCGCCGCGGGGGTGATCCGGTCGCCCGTATCGCCGCCGCCGCCACCGCCGCCCATCCCGGCATCACGGTGGTCCAGGCGCTGCGCACCGTCGGCCGGGCCCGCGACTCGGTGGGGTTGGGCACCACCGCCCGGGAGCGCAATATCGCCGGCCGGGTGCGCCTCCTCGCCCGGCCGGCAGGGGAGGTTCTGCTGGTCGATGACGTGGTCACCACCGGTGCCACCGCACGCGAGGCGGTGCGGACCCTGCTCGCCGAGGGGGTGGAGGTGACGGCTGTGCTCGCCCTGGCGTGTGCCTGATTACTCACCGCGGGTGACAACCGCTGATAACAAAGGGCCAAAGGCCCTGACACAGGTCGGTGAAAAACTGGCACCGCTCCCGCTCTGCGACTAGCGTCGGCTGAACACATCGTGAACGTTGCAGAAACGTAGGGAGGTGTTGCTTCGACCCCTTGCGTCGCCGGGTGACCACGCCCCGGTAAGCGCGTTGTCCTCATCAGGCCGGGCATGTCTCAGGGCGTGCCACCGAAGAAGCAGAAACGAGTTGTCAAGCATGTCAACCCCATCCGTGAAATCCGGTCAGCCATCCACCGACGGCCAGCAAGCCGGTCCCGGCCCCAACGCCGATGTCCAGGTAACCGGCCGCAATGTCGAGATCCCCGACCACTACCGCGTCTACGTGGGGCAGAAGCTCGCCCGCGTCGAGCGGATCGACTCCTCGATCCAGCGCTTCGCCGTGGAGCTGGAGCACGAGAAGAACCGGCGGCAGCGCAAGAACTGTCAGCACGTCGAGATCACGGCTCACGGACCCGGCCCGGTGGTGCGGGGTGAGGGCTGCGCGGACAGCTTCTACGGCGCCTTCGAGGCAGCCGTCCACAAACTCGAAAGCAGGGTGCGCCGCGGCAAGGACCGCCGCCGGGTGCACTACGGGGACAAGACACCCGTATCGGTGCACCAGGCCACCGCGATGCTGGATCTCGCCGAGGCCTTCAAGCCCGCAGCGCCCCCGTCAGACGGCCAGACGCAGGTGGAGGAGCACGAACCAGGGCAGATCGTCCGGGTCAAGGAACACCCCGCCAAGCCGATGACCGTCGACGACGCCCTGTACGAGATGGAGCTGGTGGGCCACGACTTCTTCCTGTTCCACGACAAGGAAGTTGACAAGCCGTCAGTGGTCTACCGGCGCCATGCCTACGACTACGGCCTGATTCGGCTCGTCTGACGAGCCGTCGGCCTGATTCGGCTCGTCTGACGAGCGTCTGAGCAGCGCCCACGCGCGCGTCACCTAGGATGGAGGGCGCTTAAGCCTTCAATCCATAGGGGAACATCCCCCTTTAACGTTCCAGGGGAACACGTGCTCTCGAAGTTGCTGCGCCTTGGCGAAGGGCGCATGGTCAAGCGCCTGCGCGGGGTGGCCAATTACGTCAACACGCTTTCCGACGATGTCGAGAAGCTGACCGATGCGGAACTCCGCGCCAAGACCGACGAGTTCCGCGAGCGGGTGGCCGGCGGCGAATCGCTCGACGACGTGATGCCCGAGGCATTTGCGGTGGCCCGCGAGGCGGCCTGGCGGGTGCTGGGCCAACGCCACTTCGATGTGCAGGTCATGGGCGGGGCGGCCCTGCACTTCGGCAACGTCGCCGAGATGAAGACCGGTGAGGGCAAGACCCTCACCTGTGTGCTGCCCGCCTACCTCAACGCGCTGTCCGGCAAGGGCGTCCACGTGGTCACCGTCAACGACTACCTGGCCAAACGCGACAGCGAGTGGATGGGTCGCGTGCACCGCTTCCTGGGCCTGGACGTCGGGGTCATCCTGTCCGGGCTGAACTCCGACGAACGTCGCGACGCCTACGCCGCCGACATCACCTACGGCACCAACAACGAGTTCGGCTTCGATTACCTGCGCGACAACATGGCGCATTCGCTGGAGGAGTTGGTGCAGCGCCCGCACAACTTCGCCATCGTCGACGAGGTCGACTCCATCCTGATCGACGAGGCCCGCACCCCGCTGATCATCTCCGGTCCGGCCGACGGGGCCTCGCACTGGTACGGCGAGTTCGCCCGACTCGCCCCGATGATGGAGAAGGACGTCCACTACGAGGTGGACCTGCGTAAGCGCACCGTCGGTGTGCACGAGGTGGGTGTGGAGTTCGTCGAGGACCAACTCGGCATCGAGAATCTCTACGAGGCGGCCAACTCCCCCCTGGTCAGCTACCTCAACAACTGCCTGAAGGCCAAGGAACTCTTCCAGCGCGACAAGGACTACATCGTCCGCGACGGCGAGGTCGTCATCGTCGACGAATTCACCGGTCGCGTCCTGGTCGGCCGCCGCTACAACGAGGGCATGCACCAGGCCATCGAGGCCAAGGAAAAGGTGGAGATCAAGGCCGAGAACCAAACTCTGGCCACCATCACCCTGCAGAACTACTTCCGGCTCTACCAGAAGCTGGCCGGCATGACCGGTACCGCCGAGACCGAGGCCGCCGAGCTGCACGAGATCTACAAGCTCGGCGTGGTGCCGATCCCGACCAACCGGGACATGGTCCGCAAGGACGAATCCGACCTGATCTACAAGACCGAGGAAGCCAAATTCCTTGCGGTCACCGACGACATCGCCGAGCGTTTCGAGAAGGGCCAGCCGGTCCTGATCGGCACCACCAGCGTCGAGCGCTCGGAATACCTGTCCCGGATGCTGTCCAAGCGCGGCATTGCGCACAACGTGCTCAACGCCAAGTACCACGAGCAGGAAGCCGCCATCATCGCCGAAGCCGGCCGGCGTGGTGCGGTGACGGTGGCCACCAACATGGCCGGCCGCGGTACCGACATCGTGCTCGGCGGAAACATCGACTTTCTCCTGGATCAGCGGCTGCGCGATCGTGGTCTCGATCCCGTCGATACCCCGGACGAGTACGAGGACGCCTGGCACCAGGAGCTGCCGCTGGTCAAGGAGCAGGTCGCCGAGGAAGCCGAACTCGTCAAGGACGTCGGTGGCCTCTACGTACTGGGCACCGAGCGCCACGAGACCCGCCGTATCGACAACCAGTTGCGTGGCCGCTCCGGCCGCCAGGGCGATCCGGGCGAGTCGCGGTTCTACCTGTCGCTGGGTGATGAGCTGATGAGGCGGTTCAACGGTGCCACCCTGGAGGCGCTGCTGACCCGGCTGAACCTGCCCGACGATGTGCCCATCGAGGCCAAGATGGTCACCCGGGCGATCAAGAGCGCCCAGACCCAGGTCGAGCAGCAGAACTTCGAGATCCGCAAGAACGTGCTCAAGTACGACGAGGTGATGAACCAGCAGCGCAAGGTCATCTACGAAGAGCGTCGTCGCATCCTCGACGGTGAGAACATGGAGGGCCAGGCCCACCAGATGCTGGTCGACGTCATCACCGCCTACGTCGACGGAGCCACCGCCGAGGGCTACGCCGAGGACTGGGACCTCGAGCAGCTGTGGGGGGCGTTGCGCACCCTGTATCCGGTCGGTGTGGATCACCACGACCTGATCGACTCCGACGCCGTCGGTGAGGCCGGCGAGCTGACCCGCGAGGAACTGCTGGAAATCCTCGTCGCCGATATCGAAAAGGCCTATGCCAAGCGGGAAGCCGACATCGACGCGATCGCCGGGCCCGGTTCGATGCGGCAGCTGGAGCGCAACGTTCTGCTCAACGTCCTCGACCGCAAGTGGCGTGAGCATCTCTACGAGATGGACTACCTCAAGGAGGGCATCG
>DAIPYT010000159.1:0-6568 GCA_036782595.1 Mycobacterium sp.
CGGGATAGCTGGCCAGCGCGAGTTCGACTGCGGCAGAGGAGAATCGGCGTCCGACTTTGTTCGAGTCCGGGTCGCGAACAATGCAGGTCAACAGCGCGCTGGCGGTCTGCTCGGTGTCGGCATCGGGGTGATCGGTGCGGGCCAGGGTCCACTGCACCTCGGCCGGCGGCTCGGTCATCGCCGCGTCCAGCTGACGACGCACCAGGGCGGCTTTGGCGTCGATGTCCATGCCGGTCAACACAAAGGTGGCTGAGTTGCGGTAGCCGCCGATGCTGTTGAGCGAAACCTTCAGCGTCGGCGGCGGGGATTCGCCCCGCACCCCGCTGATCCGCACTCGGTCAGGACCGTCCTCGCTGAGCGTGATCGAGTCGAACCGGGCGGTGGCATCGGGGTTGGCGTAGCGCTCCCCGGTGATCTCGTAGAGCAACTGCGCGGTGACGGTTCCCACGCTGACCTGCCCGCCGGTGCCCGAATGCTTGGTGATCACCGAGGACCCGTCGGAGTGGACCTCTGCCAGTGGGAATCCGGCGTAGTCGAGGTCGGCGATCTCGGTGAAGAAGGCGTAGTTGCCGCCGGTGGCCTGCGCGCCGCATTCGATGACATGACCGGCGACCACCGCCCCGGCGATCCGGTCATAGTCCCGTCTTGTCCAGCCGAAATGGGCCGCGGCCGGACCCACCACGACCGATGCGTCGGTCACCCGGCCGGTCACCACGATGTCGGCCCCGGAGTTCAGGCAGTCGACGATGCCCCAGGCTCCCAGGTAGGCGTTGGCGGTCAGCACTTTGGGGAAGCCGAGTTCGGCCGCCCGGGGCAGCAGGTCGTCCCCCTCGACGTGGGCAACACTGACCGGGATGCCCAGCTTGTCGGCCAGCGCCCGAACCGCCACGGCCAGACCGGCTGGATTGAGGCCGCCGGCGTTGGTGACGATGCGCACTCCGCGGTCGTGGGCCAGTCCGAGGCATTCCTCGAGTTGGGTCAGGAAGGTCTTGGCGTAGCCGCGCTCGGGGTACTTCATCTTGTCCCGGCCGAGGATCAGCATGGTCAATTCGGCCAGGTAATCCCCGGTGAGGTAGTCCAGATCCCCGCCGGTCAGCATCTCGCGCATCGCCGACACCCGGTCGCCGTAGAAGCCCGAGCAGTTCCCGATCCGAACCGGACCCTCGGGGGATATCTCGGGGGATATCTCGGGGGATATCTCGGGGGATGTCTCGGGGGATGTCTCGGGGGATGTCAACGTGGCGTCCTCCCTGGGCGCGTGGGATGGTGTCGGGAGTTGAGACTCAAAGCCAACCAACCGGTAGGTTATCCAACCTCGCCCGCTTTGGAGAAGCGGGTGCCCGGCGGCTATCATTTACCCAACTTGCCTGCGCCGGAGGTATGCGCGGCAGCAATCACGAGGAGCTTCAGTCATGGCTGTGCCTAAACGGCGGATGTCGCGCTCGAATACCCGCAGTCGGCGTTCGCAGTGGAAGGCGACCGAGCCCGGCCTGGTCACCGTGTCCGTCGGCGGCCGTCAGCACAAGGTGCCGCGCCGGCTGCTCAAGGCCGCCCGCATGGGTCTGATCGACCTCGACAAGCGCTGATTCGGCTGAATTCGTCGCGGTGAGGGGTGAAATGCCTGCTCGCGCGGCGAGTCTCTTAGACGAATCTAAGTGGATTGGTAAACACTAACCCCGTGCGAATTCTTGTGGTCGACGACGACCGAGCGGTCCGGGAGTCCCTTCGGCGTTCCCTATCGTTCAACGGTTACACCGTCGACCTTGCCGAGGACGGCGTAGAAGCCCTCGAGGCGATCGGCAACGAACGTCCCGATGCGGTGGTGCTTGACGTGATGATGCCCCGGCTGGACGGGCTTGAGGTGTGCCGCCAGCTGCGCAGCACCGGCGACGATCTGCCCATTCTGGTGCTCACCGCCCGCGACTCGGTATCCGAGCGGGTGGCCGGCCTGGATGCCGGAGCTGACGACTACCTTCCCAAGCCGTTTGCGCTGGAGGAGTTACTGGCGCGGCTGCGTGCATTGCTGCGGCGGACCGGGCCGGACGAACCCACCGAAGCGGCCATCATGACCTTCGGCGACCTGACCCTGGATCCGTCCACCCGCGAGGTGCACCGGGACAAGCGCGCGATCAGTCTGACCCGCACCGAGTTCGCCCTGCTGGAGATGCTGATCGCCAACCCGCGCAGGGTGCTGACCCGCAGCCGAATCCTCGAAGAGGTCTGGGGTTTCGACTTCCCGACCTCGGGCAATGCGCTCGAGGTGTACGTGGGATACCTGCGACGTAAGACAGAGGCAGAGGGAGAGCCGCGGCTGATCCACACCGTTCGTGGTGTGGGTTACGTGCTGCGTGAGACTCCGCCCTGATGTTCGGGTCGCCCTGATGTTTGGACACTGAGTGCGCGGATTCAAGCGGCGCCCGCGGGCGGTTGATGCCCCGGCAAGAGCCGCCAAATCACTGTCGCTGCGGTGGCGGGTGATGCTGCTGGCCATGTCCATGGTGGCGATGGTCGTGGTGCTGATGGCCGTGGCCGTCTACGCGGTGGTCTCGGCAGCGCTCTACACCGATATCGACAACCAGCTGCAAAGCCGGGCCCAGCTGCTCATCGCCAGCGGCTCGCTGGCGGCCGATCCGGCCAAGGCCATCGAGGGAACCGCATACTCGGACGTCAACGCAATGCTGGTGAACCCGGGCCGGTCCATCTACACCGCCAACCAGCAGGGGCAGTCCCTCCCGTTGGGTCAGCCGGAGAAGGCTGTCATCCGCGGTGAACTGTTCATGTCCCGTCGCACCGTCGGTGATCAGCGCGTTCTCGCCGTGCACCTGCCCAACGGCAGCTCGCTGCTGATCTCCAAGAGCCTGCAGCCGACCAACGCGGTGATGACCAAGCTCAAGTGGGTGTTGCTCGCGGTCGGTGGTCTCGGCGTGGTGGTCGCCGCCGTCGCCGGTGGCATGGTGGCGCGGACCGGCCTGAGACCGGTGGGCCAGCTCACCGAAGCGGCCGAGCGGGTGGCCCGCACCGATGATCTGCGCCCGATCCCTGTTCTCGGCAGCGATGAATTGGCCCGTCTCACCGAGGCGTTCAACGCCATGCTGCGCGCGCTGGCCGAGTCCCGGGACCGGCAGGCCCGCCTGGTCGCCGACGCAGGTCACGAACTGAAGACCCCGCTGACCTCGCTGCGGACCAACGTCGAGTTGCTGATGGCGTCCAGCGCTCCGGGCGCCCCGCCGATTCCGGAGAGCGAACTTGCCGAGTTGCGTTCCGACGTCATCGGACAAATCGAGGAACTCTCCACGTTGGTAGGCGATCTGGTGGATCTCACCCGCGAGGACAACGCTCACGCCACCGCGATGGAAGACGTGGAGATGACGGAGGTGATCGACCGCAGCCTCGAACGAGTTCGCCGCCGCCGCAACGATATTCAGTTCGATGTCGACGCCATCGGTTGGCAGATCCACGGCGACCCGGCCGGTCTGTCGCGGGCCGTTCTGAACCTTCTCGACAACGCGGCGAAGTGGAGTCCGCCCGGCGGGGCGGTCGGTTTGCGGCTGCGTCAGGTCGACGCTGCGCACGCCGAACTGCAGGTGTCCGATCATGGACCGGGTATCGCACCGGAGGAGCGCAGCCTGGTGTTCGAGCGGTTCTACCGCTCGACGTCGGCCCGGGCGATGCAGGGTTCGGGCCTCGGTCTGGCGATCGTGAAACAGGTTGTGGTGAAGCACGGTGGGGTGATCCGAATCGGTGAGACGGTACCGGGCGGCGACCCGCCGGGGACGACGTTCTATGTGCTGTTGCCCGGTACTCCAACGCACGGCGTTTTTCAATCGCCCTCCGCCCACAGCGAAATCGCTGCAACAAACGGCGACGTGGACGTTGATGAGATGAACGCCTCAGCCGAACCGAGTGTCATCTCAGTCGATTCTCAGTAGCACCCGGCAAGCTGGTCTTAACACAACGGCGCCGATTGCGCGTCGATGACGAGAAAGAGCAGAGCAGCCCACGATGACAGACGACCCGCGCTATTCGCCGTCGCAGTCCGGTCAGCAGCCGCCGAATCAGCAAGCGACACCGGGCTATAGCCAGGCCGGCTATCAGCAGCCCTACGACTGGCGCTATGCGAACCAGCCGAATTATGACCCCTACCGCGGTGCCCGCGCCGGCAATACCGCAGTGCTCCCGCCCGTCCCGGACAAGCCTCGGAAGCGTTCCCGCTCAGTTGCGTTGACTGTGGGCGCGCTGGCGATCGCGGCGGTGTCGGCCGGCGTAGGGGGAGTGGTGGCCACGATGGTGCGGGCCGACGGGCGCTCGACCACCACCCTGAGCACGGCTGCTCCGAACCCCGGTAAGGCGCCGACCGCCTTACCGACCGCCAACGTTCCGGTCGGTTCGGTGGAGCAGGTGGCGGCCAAGGTCGTCCCCAGCGTTGTGAAGCTCGAGACCAAGATGGGCCGCGCATCCGAAGAGGGCTCCGGAATCATCCTGACCGAGGACGGTCTGATCCTCACCAATAACCACGTCGTCTCGTCGCTCCAGGCTCCCGGCGGGCCGAAGCCGGCGCCGCCCAGTCCGCTGCCCGCGCCGCTGCCGGGTAAGCCCGGCGATCCTTCGGTGAAGCCGGCCCCCGGTGGTTTGACCACCACGGTCACCTTCGCCGACGGCCGAACCGCCCCGTTCACCATCGTCGGAACCGACCCGGCCACTGACATCGCTGTGGTCCGTGCCCAGGGGGTGTCCGGGCTGACCCCGATCACGCTGGGTTCCTCGGCGAGCCTTCGGGTCGGTCAGGACGTGGTTGCCATCGGTTCGCCCCTCGGACTGGAAGGCACCGTCACCACAGGCATCGTCAGCGCACTGAACCGGCCGGTGGCCGCCGGGGGCGACGCCAGCAACCAGAACACCGTTCTGGACGCCATCCAGACCGACGCGGCGATCAACCCCGGAAACTCCGGTGGGGCGCTGGTGAATATGGCCGGCGAACTCGTCGGGGTGAACTCGGCCATCGCCACCTTGGGCGGAGACTCCCCGGCATCGCAGAGCGGCTCCATCGGACTCGGATTCGCGATCCCGGTCGATCAGGCCAAACGGATCGCCGACGAATTGATCAGCAACGGTTCTGCGTCGCATGCCTCGCTGGGCGTGCAGGTCAGCAATGACGTGACCACTCACGGCGCCAAGATCGTCGAGGTGGTCAAGGGTGGTGCGGCAGCCGACGCCGGGATGCCCAGCGGGGTCGTGGTCACCAAGGTCGACGATCGGGTGATCGGCAGCGCCAACGCATTGGTCGCGGCGGTTCGTTCCCGTGCGCCGGGCGAGAAACTGACTCTGACCTACATGGATGCCGCGGGTAATCCGCAGACCCTCCAGGTCACCCTTGGGAAAGCCGACCAGTGATCCGCGCTGTCACCGAGTCGCCACGGGTGACGCCGCCCGGATATACGGTGACTGCCATGGAACAGCCTGAGGGTTCTGCAGGACGGGCACTGGTGGTCGTGGTGGATGACCGTCAGGCACGGGGTGTCGCCGAGGATCACAGTGGCGCGTTGGTCAATGAACTTCTCGCGGAGGCGGGATTCGTGGTCGACGGTGTGGTGGTGGTGTCCGCCGACGAGGTGGAGATCCGCAACGCCCTCAATACCGCGGTGATCGGCGGCGTTGACCTCGTCGTCTCAGTCGGTGGCACCGGGGTGACCCCGCGCGATGTGACCCCGGAGGCGACCCGCGGGGTACTCGATCGCGAAGTGCCCGGCATCGCTGAGGCGCTGCGTGCCTCCGGCTTGGCGGCCGGTAGTACCGATGCCGGGCTGTCCCGCGGGCTGGCCGGCATCTCCGGCAGCACGGTGGTGGTCAATCTGGCTGGATCTCGTGCGGCAGTGCGAGACGGCATGGCAACGTTGGGCCCGATGGCCGCTCAGGTGATCTCTGAACTGTCCAGCCTCGACATCTGACCCTGCTGGACACCGTGTGAACGCCACGTTTCAAGCCTGTGAACAGCTAAAACACAGCGAATGTGACCTTTGTCACATTCGCCTGCCATGGTGACCGATTCGGGGCGCTCGGACAGCGCCGCAGCTAACGCGATCTTCGGCAACGACTTGCCGCAGGAGTCCACCGACGAGCGTGATCCGGATGCGGGTGCGGAGTCGGCCGACCGTGATCGCTGGTTACGCGATAACGTTCCGCCACACCACCTTTGACGCTTCTGGCGATGCTTGGAATCGGCTCGCGACTCATCTTTCGTCCGCCCGCAGGGGCGCCGTCGGCCTGGTCGACGCGTCAGATCGGGACCGTCTCGGCGAAGCCCCACTGAGGGCTGTGGGGGTGAAAAAATCGACCCGCCTGCCCGGTTCGCGTTGCTCGACCGTGGCCGTACCGATATCTTTCTCGGGACATCGAAAACTTAAGTCGTCGCATCCGGTCGGTAGCGACGGCACTGCCTGCGGGAATCAACAGGTTCACCGCCGACACAAGCTAGGGAGACCATGAAGCGTATCGGTCGTGTTCTGGTGGCGTTCATCACCGCGATGGCGGCTATGTTCGCCGTGCCGGGCATTGCGCAGGCGGAATTGGA
>DAIPYT010000160.1:0-6490 GCA_036782595.1 Mycobacterium sp.
CAGATCGCAATTTCGGCTCCATCGCGTGAAAAAGTCGATCTAGCCGCACTTTCGGCGGGACGTGGGTGCCTGTCGCGTCAGGCCTCGTCGCGCACCTTCGCCATCGCCAGCACGTCGAGGCGACGGTCCAGTTCCTCCTCGGAGAGCTTCTCGCCGATCAGGCCGCGATCGATCACCGTCTGCCGAATCGTCTTGTGCTCCTTGAGGGCTTGCTTGGCCACCGCTGCGGCCTCCTCGTACCCGATCGCCGAATTCAGCGGCGTGACGATCGAGGGGGAGGACTCGGCAAGTCGCCGCAGTCGGTCCTCGTCGGCCACCAGACCGTCGATGCAACGATCGGCGAACAGCCGCGAGACGTTGGCCAGCAGGGTGAAGGACTCCAGCAGGTTGCGCGCCATCATCGGGATGTAGACGTTGAGTTCGAAGGCCCCCGACAGGCCCCCGACGGTGATGGCGGCGTCATTGCCGATGACCTGTGCGGCCACCTGGGTGACCGCCTCGGGGATCACCGGGTTGACCTTGCCCGGCATGATCGAGGAGCCCGGCTGAAGATCGGGTAGGTGCAGTTCGCCCAGGCCGGTCAGCGGGCCCGAGCCCATCCATCGGATGTCGTTGGCGATCTTGGTCAGCGACACCGCGATGGTCTTCAGCGCACCGGAGGCCTCGACGAGTCCGTCGCGGGCGGCCTGGGCCTCGAAAGAGTTCTTGGCCGTGGTCAACTCCGCTAGACCGGTCTGCGCGACGAGCACATCGACCACCTTGGCCCCGAAGCCGTCGGGGGCGTTGAGGCCGGTGCCGACGGCGGTTCCGCCGATCGCCAGCTCACCCAGGCGGGGGAGCGACCCGCGCACCCTTTCTATACCGGCCTCGACCTGCCGGGCGTAGCCGCCGAACTCCTGGCCCAGGGTCACCGGTACGGCGTCCATCAGATGGGTGCGGCCGGACTTGACGACGGTCCGCCACTGTCGGGCCTTGTTGACCAGCGACTCGTGCAGCACCTCCAGCGCCGGAATCAGCTGGCGCACAGCGGCTTCGGTAGCCGCAATGTGGGTCGACGTCGGGAAGGTGTCATTGGAGGACTGCGACATGTTCACGTCGTCGTTCGGGTGGACGCTCACACCGTTGCGATCGCAGATCGAGGCGATCACCTCGTTGGCGTTCATGTTCGAGCTGGTGCCCGAACCGGTCTGGAACACGTCGATGGGGAACTGGTCGTCGTGCCGACCGTCGGCGATCTCTCCGGCCGCGGCCATGATGGCGTCGGCCTTCTCCGCGGGAAGCTTGCCGAGATCCTTATTCACCTGGGCGCAGGCGGCTTTCAGCAGCGCCATGGCACGGATCTGGTTGCGATCCAGACCGCGGAACGAGATCGGGAAGTTCTCCACGGCCCGCTGCGTCTGTGCCCTCCACAGGGCGTTGATCGGCACTCGGACCTCGCCCATGGTGTCGTGCTCGATCCGGTACTCGCCGTCGGCAAGAGAGGTCATGTGCAGCCTTTCTGGGGAGTTCTAGGGAGTTTTCAGGGCAGGGGATAAGCGGCGTCGGCATCCCCGGTGAAATCCACCGCGGAGTACTCGTTGAGCTTGGAAAGTCGGTGGTAGGCCTCGACCATGCGCACCGTACCGGACTTCGAACGCATCACGATCGACTGTGTGGTGCAGCCGCCACCGAAGAATCGCACGCCCTTGAGCAGGTCGCCGTCGGTGACGCCGGTGGCGCAGAAGAAGACGTTCTCACCCGACACCAGATCGGTGGTGGTGAGCACGCGATCCAGGTCGTGGCCGCGGTCGATGGCCTTCTGGCGTTCCTCGTCGTCCTTGGGGGCCAGTTGGGCCTGGATCTCGCCCCCCATGCAGCGGATCGCCGCCGCGGTGATGATGCCCTCGGGGGTGCCGCCGACGCCGACCAGCAGGTCGGTGCCCGAATCGGGTCGGCACGCCGAAATCGCCCCTGCCACATCGCCATCGGAGATCAGGCGGATCCGCGCGCCCGCGCTGCGGACCTCGGCCATCAGCTTCTCGTGCCGCGGCCGGTCGAGGATGCAGACGGTGATATCTGATACCGAGGCCTTGCGGACCTTGGCGATGCGCTGGATATTGGCCGCGATCGGTGAGGTGATGTCGATGAAATCGGCAACGTCGGGTCCGGCGGCGATCTTGTTCATGTAGAACACCGCCGACGGGTCGAACATCGCGCCGCGTTCGGCGACCGCGAGCACCGAGATGGCATTCGGCATGCCCTTGGCCATCAGGGTCGTCCCGTCGATCGGGTCGACGGCGAAATCACAGTCTGGGCCGTCGCCGTTGCCGACCTCCTCGCCGTTGTAGAGCATCGGGGCGTTGTCCTTCTCGCCCTCGCCGATCACCACCACCCCGCGCATCGACACCGAGTTGACCAACTGGCGCATGGCGTCGACGGCCGCCCCGTCGCCGCCCTCCTTGTCCCCGCGCCCCACCCAGCGCCCGGCGGCCATGGCGCCGGCCTCGGTGACCCGGACGAGTTCCAGGGCCAGGTTGCGATCGGGTGCTTCGCGGCGGCGCTCAGCCTGATGACGATGCGGGACGGAGTCCCGAGGAGGAATCGGGCGACCGGGTCCAGTGTCAGGCATGGGCAAGATTGTCCCAGAACCCCCGGCTGCGTCCAGACCTGGGATACTGGCGCTTGATGGACGCGACTGATGGCCCCCAGGCTCCCGACCTCCCCGGCCCCCCGCCGCCGAAGCCGGCCAAACCGCGGGTGTTGCAGGACGGCCGCGACATGTTCTGGTCGCTGGTGCCGCTGATCCTGGCCTGCATCGCGCTGGCCGGGCTGGTGGGAATGTGCTCGTTCCGGCTCAACGGACCCTCCGAGGGCGTGGCCCCGACCTACGACGCCGCACTTGCCCTGCAGGCCGACGCCGGCGCTGTCGGCTACCCGGTTCGGTTGCCCAAACTGCCTGAGGGCTGGCAGCCCAACTCCGGGGCCCGCACCGGCATCGAAGCCGGCCGCACCGACCCGTCCACCGGCGCCAAGCAGCAGGCCGTGGCCAGCCGGGTGGGCTATATCGCGCCGTCGAAGTTCTACGTCAGCCTGACCCAGAGCAACGCCGACGAGACCGCCCTGGTGCAGTCGATCCAGAACGCGGTCTATCCCAGCGGCACCGAGGACGTCGACGGCGTCACCTGGATCGTCTACCGGGGCGGGGAGGGCACCGAACCGGTGTGGACCACCCGAATCAACGGCCCGGGCGGCGCCACCCAGTTAGCCATCACCGGCGCGGGCAAGCCCGAGGATTTCCGCACCCTGGCCGCCGCGACCCAGAGCCAGCCCCCGCTGGTCCCGAGAAGATAGGAAGCCCCAGACAGATGCCCCAACAGATGAAGTCTCCCGAAGCCGACCTGTCGGGCTGGGTCTGCGAGCCGTTCACCGCCGAAGGGTTCACCTACGACGTGTACCGCAAGGGTGAGGGCCCAGGCGTGGTGCTGATCCCGGAGATTCCCGGCGCCCACCCCGGCGTTCTGGCACTGGGAAATCACTTGGTGGACAACGGCTTCACCGTCGCGATCCCGTCGCTGTTCGGCACACCCGGTGCCCCCGCCCGCGGGGTGGGACTGGTCCCGACGATGGCCCGGGCCTGTGTGGCCAAGGAGTTTGCGGCGTTCGCGCTGAACAAGGAACGCCCGGTGACCAGGTTCCTCAAGGCGCTGGCCCGCGACCTCAAGGCCCGCGCCGGCGGCAAGGGCGTCGGGGTGATCGGTCAGTGTTTCACCGGGGGGTTCGCGCTGGCGGCCGCCGTCGATGACAGCGTGCTCGCCTCGGTGCTCAGTCAGCCGTCGGTGCCGATCGCGCTGAGCGCGGCACACAAGCGCGACCCGGGGTTCTCCGAGGGTGAGATGAAGGTCATCGAGAAGCGGGCAGCCGAGGGTGGCGTGTGCGCGTTGGGTCTGCGGTTCAGCGGTGACCCGATGGCGCCCGGCGAGCGGTTCAAGACCCTCAAAGACCGGCTCGGGGACAACTTCGAGGTCATCGAGATCGACTCTTCGCCGGGAAACTCCGGGGGCTTCGGCCGGATAGCGCACTCGGTGCTCACCCTGGAAGTGCGTGAGGTCGACGGCCAGCAGGCCTACGAGGCCCGCAAGCGGGTGGTGGAGTTCCTCAAAGAACGTCTGGGGTAGGGGCCGGCGGTAGGGCCGCCTCGGGCACCGGTTGCTTCTTGGATCGCCGTTTGCCGAAAAGCTTTTTGCGTTCTTCCGGTTCGCCGGTGTCCTCGTCCATCGCCACGCCCTTGTAGACCGAGAGGTACACCGAGATGGTCGTGACGATGATGATCATCAGCACCGGGCCCAGGATGATGCCGAAGAACCCGAACATCGCGATCCCGGAGAACACGCTCAGCAGCATCAGCGCCGGGTCCAACCGGGCCTGTTTGGGCACCAGGATCGGGCGTAGGAAGTTGTCGACGTTGGTGATGCCGATCAGATGGAAGAGCACCACGAAAAGGCCGCCGGCGATGTTGCCGAAGAACATCATCCCGATACCGAACGGGATGGTCACGATGCCACTGCCCAGCGGAATCACCGACAGCGCGGTCAGGAAGATCGCGAAGATGAAGAAGGCGTCGTGGAATCCGGCGATGTAGATCGACACCGCGCCAAGGGTGCCCTGGATCACCGCGATGATGAACTGGCCCTTGACCGTTCCCTTCACCATGGCGCCCATCTTGGCCAGGTAGAGGTCGGTGACCTCCTCTCCCAGCGGGTTGAGCCGGCGGATCAGGGTGATCACCTCGGCCTTGTTGACCAGCAGCGAGATCAGTACGTAGAGAAAGATGATCGCCGAGGTGATGAACCCGATCGCGCCGCCGGCGGCCCCGCTGATGGTCCGCAGCAGCCATTCGCCGATGGTCTGGGCGACCTTGCCCACGTTGGAGCGCAACGATTCCAGGGTGATGGTCGGGGCTTGGAAGGGCAGCTTCGCCAGCAGTTGGTTCACCGTGGCGATCGCCTTGTCGCCCAACGCATTCAGATCGGCGGTCTTGGCCCAGTCGGCCACCCCGATGAGCATGTGTGAGATCTGAACGGTGGCCAGCGAGATCACCCCGATGATGGGGATGACGACGGTGCCCAGCGCGATCAGGACGGTCAGCGTGGTGGCCAGGCCGCCGTTGAGTTTGGTCTTGAGCCGGTCGTGCACCGGGGTGAACAGGTAGGCGACGATCGCGGCGATCACGATGAGCATGAAGTAGCGCCGCAGGAAGTAGGCCCCGAACAGCAGGGCGATTCCGGTGACGATGGCCAGCGCGCGCTTTTGGCTGACCGTGAAATCCGTCTTCACCGGCTTACTGTCCCATGAGCTTGGTCAGATGCCGGTGAATGTCGGGATAGCGCTTGAGGTGCGCGCCGCCGTTGAGGTCGAGGACCTCACCGGTCATCCACGCCGACTGCGGTGAGCACAGGAAAGCCACCGCCGCCGCCACGTCCTCGGGGGTGCCGGCCCGGCCCAGGGCGGTGTTCTCGACGTACTCCTCCACCACGCCGGGGATGGCGGCGGCCCCTTCGGTCAGCGGGGTGTGCACGAATCCGGGGGCGACCGCGTTGACCCGGATACCGCGGGGTCCGAGTTCCAGGGCGGCGACCTGGGTGAGCATCGACAACCCGGCCTTGGCCGCACAGTAGGCGCTCATCCCGATCGCGGGCTGGCGGGCGTTCAGCGAGGTCAGTGACACCACCGCCGCGCCGTCGCGCAGGTGGCGTGCGGCGTGCTTGATCACCAGGAACGCGCCGGTCAGGCAGACATCGACCACCGATCGGAACTGCTCGGCGTCCAGATCGGTGATCATCCCGAAGCCGCTGAAACCGGCGCAGTTGACCACCGCATCCAGCGACCCGACTCCGTCGAACAGCCGGGCCACGCTGTCCTCGTCGCTGACCTCCACCGCCGCCCACCCGACGCCGAGTTCGGTGCCGCGCTGTTGGGCCAGATCGGTGTTGCGGTCGGCGATGGTCACCTGCCAGCCCTCGGCGGCCAGCGCGCGTGCGGTGGCGAGGCCGATTCCGGAGGCCCCTCCGACGATGACGGCGACGCGGGCGGCGGTGCTGTTTCCGCTGGTGGTCATGACAGCCATCTTGCCGCAGCCGGTGTCGCGGAAAGGAGTGCACCCGGGCCCTCTACGCCGGCTACGGCTGCGTCAGCGCATACATCGTCAATTCACCGTGGCCGAAAATCATGTCCTCGTCCTGATTGGTTTCACGGAAGAGAACCTCATGGCCGGCGATGCGACCACTCCGGCTACCCGCGTCACCTCCGTCCCACTTCCCCTGATTAGCCGTGAGCGTGAGATCGCCACCCTGGTCCGAGACGGGATGTCCAACAAGGACATTGCCGCCGCCCTGACGATGTCGGTGCGCACGGTGGAAGGCCATATCTACCGGGTCTGCAACAAATTGGGCCTGGCCAACAGGACAGAACTCGCCGGACTGATGGGCCAGTTCAGGGGCTGAACCGGGCAGAT
>DAIPYT010000161.1:0-6487 GCA_036782595.1 Mycobacterium sp.
ATGTATGCAATCGAGTCCCCGTTCGTGTTGCCACGGTTCGGCGGCCTTATCTCGACACTACAGGTACGGGCAGGTACGGGTATCAGCTGAGCGGCGTCGCAGGGGAGAACCGATCGCAGGCCGCCAGCGTGCCGTCATAGCCCAGGTGGAAGGACTCGACCCGTTCCGGGGCGGTGCCATGGTCGCGTCCGGGCGCCTCCACCGAGGCGGTCGCGGTCAGGTACTGCTCGATGCTGTCGATGTCTTGTGGGTGGATGATCTCGCCGCGGTCGCGGAGGTAACCGATGAAAGCCCCCGAGACGCAGTCGGCCTGGTTCTCGCTCCGGATGGAGTCGGCGGGAATGGTCGGCTGCGGAACCTGCGCCACAGACTGTAGGAAGTGCCCGTACTCGTGAGCGAGTCCGGAGACGGGTCCCGCCGCCCGGTACTGCCGATAGGAATCCCATAGGGCGTTCTGTCCGATGTACACGGTGTTGTCGGTGGGGCAGTAGTTCCAGGATCCGTCGTGTTGGTCGTCGTTTCCGTTGACGTCAACGCAGGCGCTGTCGATACCGCCTCCGGATCCGATGAAGGCCAAGGCGGGCAGCGAACCGGGGGCGATGCCGATCTGGGTCAGGTAGTCGGTCACTCTGCGCTCGCCGGCCTCGGCGAGGTAGTGCATGTGGTCTTTCCGGTATTCCGGATCAGCCTTGGCGGTTGGGGCAGCGGATAAGGCGCAGGCGACAGTGAGAGCGGCCGCGACCAGCGCTGCGTCAGCGCCCGTTGGTCTTCCTCCCACGGGTGGGGTGCGGCGGTGGCCACCCCGCGATCAACGCCCGCAGACCCGAGCACCAGGTGTGGGTGATCTGCCGGCCGGACCGGCCATGTGTTCGCGACATCAGGTCGAACGCCTCGGGGGATGTCAGCGAGTCGATCAGCGACACCAGGTCCGCAGCTTCGGTGGCTGTTCGTTCCGCGATCTCCGATCGGAAGCACCCGCGCGTCTGAGTGGCCAGTGCGTGACGATTCTGGGCGACAGCTTCGACCATGGTCTCCTGGTCGAGCGCCTGCATCCGGGCCATCATCAGCAGTGGCCCGGCCTGCTCATACAGCCCGACCCGATTGCGGACGAAGAACTCCAGGCGCGAGTCCAAGTCGCACCCCGGCGGCGGGCTCGCGACGAGGAAGTGCGAGTACCGGGCCCCGAACTGAGCCAGGGCCTGGCGTTGAAGGTCGGACAGACCGTCGAAGTTGCGGAATATCGACGACACCGAAACTCCGGCCCGCTCGGCAACATCGTGGACTGCAAAGGGCGCTTTACCCTCCAGGATCAGAGCGAACGCCGCGTCGACCACCGCCCGCCGGCCGCGCTCGCGGCGGGCCCGCCGTCCGTCGTCGGGTTCGTCGCTCACGGTGAACAGGATAAGCGTGTCATCTATTGCGAGTGGAACTCGCACAAGAGTTGGATCCGTGATTCACTGGGCGGTGAGCGATCTCGACCCGGTTCTGTCAGATCAGGAGAACGGCATGCACATCTTGCGCACCCCCGACAGCCGGTTTGAGAACCTGCCGGATTGGCCATATCCGTCCCACTACAGTGACATCACCGATGCCTCGACCGGGCAGGTCCTGCGGATGGCCTACGTGGACGAGGGCCCGCGGGATGGCCGCACGGTGTTGCTGCTGCACGGCGAGCCCAGTTGGTCGTATCTGTACCGGCATGTCATCCCGCCGCTCGTCGCCGCGGGTCACCGGGTCGTGGCTCCGGATCTGATCGGCTTTGGCCGCTCCGACAAGCCGGCCGACCGTGACGACTACACCTATGAACGCCATGTCGCCTGGCTCAGTCAGTGGTTCACGAAACTGGACCTGGCGGATGTGGTTCTGTTCTGCCAGGACTGGGGTGGACTGTTGGGCCTGCGACTCGTGGCGGCGTTTCCGGAGCGCTTCGCCGGCGTGGTCGTCGCCAACACCGGACTTCCGATCGGAGCCCCGCCTTCGGAGGGATTTGCGCAATGGTTGGCGTTCAGCCAGAGCACGCCGGATCTGCCGCTCGGCCAGATCGTCAACATGGGCACCGGTCGGACGCTGAGCACCGCCGAGGTGGCCGCCTACGACGCGCCGTTTCCCGACGCCAGTTACAAAGCCGGCGCCTGCCAGTTCCCCACACTCGTGCCCATCACGCCGGAACACGGTTCGGTCGCCGAAAACAAAGCCGCGTGGCAAGTGCTCGCGCAATTCGACAAGCCTTTCGTGACCGCGTTCAGCGACAGCGATCCCATCACCGGAGGCGGTGACGTCTACTTCCAGAAGTTGGTCCCCGGCGCGAAAGACCAGCCGCACGTCACGCTGGCCGGCGCGCATTTCCTGCAGGAAGACTGCCCTGGGGACGTCGCCGCGGTCATCGAGGGTGTTGCGGCCCGCAGTCGCGGGGCATGAACCCAATGCCCGGATGGTGGGTCTGGTTGGTTGCGGCCACGCTCTACGCAGGTTTTCTTCTGTTCTACAACAATTGGCGCGGCAAGCTCACGCGCGAGGAGATCGACACCATGCTCGCCCAGGCCGAGGCCCAGGGCGCCGCAGATCTCAATGACCTGTCGATCGTGCGCAAGTTCCTCGAAGAGGACGATGGGCGTGAATTCGTCATGGTCAATCTGGTGCGGGTGCCCGACACCATGGTCATCGATCCCGATACCGGAGCGCAGGTGCCGGCCAGCGACATGATGAAGGCCTACTCGAAGGCCTTCATGCCGCGATTGATCAAACACGGCGGGCATCCGGCGCTGGCGGCCCACAAGGTCGGCGGCTACGTCGACGCCTGGAAGGTGGGGCCGGATCCGGGCTGGAGCATCGTGGGCTTCATGCGCTATCGCTCGCGGCGCGACATGCTCAAGATGGTGGTCGATCCCACCTTCAAGGATGCGCATAAGTACAAGCTGTTGGGCGTAGGGGAAACGTTCTCGTTTCCGACCCGGCCCTTCATCCGCGCCTATGTAAGCCCACGGGTGACGGTGTTCCTCATCCTTGCTCTGGTCGCGGCGCTCGCGCAGTTGGCCATGATCGCTTATTGACAAACTGTCATTTTGCGGTGGAGGCTGTCCATCGTGCCAGTAGCGACGCCGACGAAGAGGGCGCGCACCCGCGACGCGTTGCTGGTGGCACTCCAGGAACTGCTGCTTGATCCCGATGTCGCGACCGTCTCGGTGCCTCTCGTGGTCGGCCGGGCCGGGGCCGCGCAGGGCACCTTCTATAACTACTTCGATTCCCTGCCGGATGCGATCGACGTCGTCGGCGCGATGATCCTTACCGAACACACCCGCATCCTCGAAGCCGTCACGGCAGGAGCCGCCGACCAGGGTGAGCTCGTTGCCCGCTCGGCCAGGCAGACGTTGATGCTTCTGGCCCACCGCCCCGACATCGGGCGCCTGCTGTTCGACTCCGGTCTGCCGGCTGATCGCTTCCTCGGAGGAGTCCGCGCCCATCTGTACGCCGATCTGCAACGGGGCATTGATACCGGCGACTTCGTGGTGGCGGATTTCGAGGTGGTCTGCACCATCTACGCGGGGGTGACCCTCGGCGCGTGTCTGGACATCTACCGCGGCCGCCTCTCAGTCGACGCTGTTCCCGAGGTCGTGGGGTATCTGCTCCGGGTACTCGGCGTCAACGCACGAAAGGCGCAACGACTCGTCGCTGCGCCGCAGGAGTTCGTTCAGTGGGCCCCGTTTCCACTATCCGCAATCGAGGAGGTCTGACCGTGGCAGAGCCAGCACCATTGCCCGGCCGCACATTGGCCCGCGACGACGCCGGTTACGAATCAGCGCGCCGCGGCGCGTTGTGGCGGAAGAATATCCCCGGGCGGTTCCCCGACCGAATCGTCCAGGCCCACTCCGTCGGCGACGTCGTGGCCGCGGTTCGTGCGGCGAAGGCCGAAGGGCGCCGGGTGAGCGTGCGCTCCGGCGGTCACAGCTGGTCGGGTAACCATGTGCGCGACGGCGGGGTCCTCATCGATGTCTCTGCGCTCAAAGCGTTCTCCGTCGATAAATCGGCGATGACCGCCACCGCCGAGCCCGGGCTGGGTGGCAGTGTCCTGCTGGCCGAGTTGATGAAGCGAGACCTTTTCTTCCCGGTGGGTCACTGCCGCGGTGTGTGTATCGGCGGCTACCTGCTTCAGGGTGGCTTCGGCTGGAACGGCCGGGCATTCGGGCCCGCGTGCTCCAATGTCATCGCCATCGACTATGTCGATGCCGACGGCGAGCTGCGCTACGCCAGCGAGACCGAGAACGCCGATATGCTCTGGGCCGCAAGAGGTTCGGGTCCGGAATTCTTCGGCGTGGTGGTGCGATTCCACCTTCGCCTCTACCCCAAACCTGGGTTCATCGGGTCCTCGATCATCAAGTACCCGGTGGAGCGCCTCGCTGACCTTGTCCGCTGGGTGGACCGGGTAGGTGCCAGTGTCCCCCCTGAGGTGGAGATGCAGTTCGTCATCTCGCGGAGCGCATCGTTCCCACCGCCGCTACGTCCAAGGTCGGTCACATCGCCCGTGGTCATCGAGCTGGCCACGACGGTCATGGCCGATTCCCGCTCGGCAGCCAAAGCCGCCACCGCATACAGGGCGGGCGCGCCGAAGGGCGCGCGACTGCGAATACCCCTGCTACCCATGTCGATGCCGATGATGTTTTCGGGTGTGATGCAGCACTATCCGGAAGCCAACTGGGAGACCGACAACCTCTGGACGCATGCCGGCGCCAACCAACTCCTGCCGCACATTCAGCGCATCGCCGACACCATGCCGGCACCACCCGCGCACTTCCTATGGCTGAATTGGGCGCCCACGGCTGGCCTCCCGGACATGGCCTACACGGTGGAGGACAGGACATATCTGGCCTTCTACGGTGGCTGGCTCGACGGCGTCGACGGTGCGGCCACCACGCGTTGGGCGCGCGACAACGCCGCAGCCATGGATTCACTGTCGACCGGCGTGCAGTTTGCCGACGACCCCGGACGTCCTTCCCGCGGTATCTCCGAGACCGCACAACAACGGCTTGATGCGATCCGCGCCGTGAACGACCCCGAAGGTCGCTTCCACCGATGGATCGGAGCAGTAACCGTATGAAAGTCCCCGCACCCAAACCCGTGCCGGGGCGCCGGCTCGGCTGGTCCGCGCACGAACTCGCCACGTTGCCCTACGCCCGGTTCTGGAATCCCGATATGGCCGACATCTCGGCCGACGCACACCGCGCGGTGGCCAACAGTCCGATGGCCGAGGCACTGCTTCCCCCGATGTCTGAGGCGATTGGCGCCATCGTCGACGCCGAGGTGCAGAACGGCTTCACCGTCACATCTTCTCGCGCAATCCATGTCAACATCGTCACCGAGATGCCCGACGTGACTCCGGCGATGATCGACTGGTGGTTCGGCTGGCACAGCGACAGTCCCGAGCGTTACAAACTCTGGCACCCGCGGGCCCATGTTCACGCCCGCTGGTCCGAGCAGCCGCCGTCCGGCACCGCTGGCCGGGCCCGCTACGTCGGCTACACCTCCGAAGTCGACGAGTACCTCGGCAGCGCAATGATTCGCGGGGCGATCCAGTTCCGTCGGCCGGAGGAGCTCGGTCTGATGGATGCGGCTGTGACCGCCGGAGTGGACGCCACGGCGGTGTGTGCCCGCATCGGACTGGCGGACCTGCCTATCGACATCGGCTACCTCGCCCACCACGTCGCAGCGGTGCCCGGCGGCAGCGTCATGCGTTCCCGCTTCTGGGCCGGCGGTCCCAACATCGCGACCCGCGCGGGGGCCTTGCGTCCGGCGACGGCTGTGGTCAGGCGGGTCGCCCGACTCACCGAATTGGATGCCCGGGCGCTGCTCGTGCACTGCTCTCAGGAGATGACCCACCTGGCGTCGTTCCTGCCGGCCCTCCACGAACAGGAGTCAGTGCTGTAGAAGTTAGGTGTGGAGCCGAATTGATGTCGATGTGAACTCCGGCGGCCCGTCCGATGCCAGGGCCCGGTTTCTGGCGTCGGTCGACAGCATTGCCGACCATGCGGATGGCCCTCAGCGGTTGTGCGCGGCATGCGTCCTGTCCCTACCGATCCAGCGAGCCGGGATCGTGCTCAACGTCGCCGGGGTAGGTCTGGAGGTGCTTTCCGCGAGCGACCCGGTCGCGGAACGGGTCGAGTGGACCCAGATCACCTTGGGGGAGGGTCCCGTGGTGGACGCGATCGCGCGCGGAGTGCCGGTTTCCCTCGTCGATCTCAGCGGAAGTACTCGGTGGCCGGTTTTCCTCGCCGAGGTCAGCGACTTCAGCCTCGGTGCGATTTATGCCTTACCGCTGAGCATCGGGGCTATCAAGGTAGGCGCTCTCGAGCTCTATTCACCCGTCGGTGCAACCCTCAGTGGCCCTGACTTCGCCGACGCGCTCGCGATCGGCGAGATGCTGACCGCCGTTCTGCTGAGTATCGGGCCTGGCGGAACGGTCCCGGGGTCGCTCGGACCGTGGTGGAATCAACCC
>DAIPYT010000162.1:0-3541 GCA_036782595.1 Mycobacterium sp.
GACCATGGTCTTCTCCCGACGCGCCTTGGAGAAGCTGACCAGCCAGCGCAGCGCCAGGGTGGTCGAGCGCTCCGGGCGGACCTCGACGGGCACCTGATAGGTGGCGCCACCGACGCGGCGGCTGCGCACCTCGAGTGCCGGCTTGACGTTGTCCATCGCCCGCTTGAGGGTCACGACGGGGTCGGTGCCGGTCTTGTCGCGGGCCTGCTCAAGGGCTCCGTAGACGATGCGCTCGGCCAGCGACTTCTTGCCGTCCAGCAGCACCTTGTTGACCAGCTGGGTGACCAGCTGCGACCCGTAGACCGGGTCGTTGACCAGAGGACGCTTGGGAGCGGGTCCCTTGCGGGGCATTAGCTCTTCTCCTTCTTCGCGCCGTAGCGGCTGCGAGCCTGCTTGCGGTTCTTCACGCCCTGGGTGTCCAGCGAGCCGCGAATGATCTTGTAGCGCACGCCCGGCAGGTCCTTCACACGACCGCCGCGCACCAGCACCATCGAGTGCTCCTGCAGGTTGTGACCCTCACCCGGGATGTAGGCGGTGACCTCAACCTGGCTGGTCAGCTTGACGCGTGCCACCTTGCGAAGCGCCGAGTTCGGCTTCTTCGGGGTGGTTGTGTACACGCGAGTGCACACACCGCGACGCTGCGGGCTGCCCTTGAGGGCCGCAGTCTTGACCTTGGCGATCTTGTCGCGGCGACCCTTGCGGACCAGCTGCTGAATGGTTGGCATTACCGGTTTTCTCTCATTCTCAAGTCTTAAGTACTGCAGTTTTAACCCCGCCGCCTAACCCGCGGCCGGGCGTGTCGCACGCGCTGGGCACCGAATCCGATCCGATGCACCGTGAACATACGAATTTGCCCGGCGAGCGCGCGTTAGCGCACCTGGCGGCCAGGCACGATGCCTAACGATACCAGTTCGGCCAGCGGCCTCCAAAACCAGCGGGCCGCATCCTTACCGCAGGTCAGGGTTGCTGCGGTGGGACATCCCGGTGGCGAGTCGCATCACCATGGCGGAGAAAACGGCGTCGGTGTCCACCGGTAAGGCACCAGACTCCATCACGCCCGTCATTTCCAGCAGCACGAAGCCGTGCAGCGCCGCCCAGAACTCCAAGGCGGCATAGAAGGCGGCCTCGCCGTCCAAGCCGTAGGAGGCCAGTACGTCGATCACCGGCGCGGCCGCGGCATGCGAGGCGGTGGTGAACTCCGGATCGTCACCGCCGAGCGGCATCCGGGTGAAGGCCGAGTAGCGGCCTGGGTGGTGATGGGCATAACTGCGGTAGGAGCTGGCCATCGCCATCACGGCGTCGTCGCGGGTCCGGCCGGCCGCAACCGTGCTCAGCATCTGCAGAATGTCGTCGATCACCCGCATCCGAACCGAGCGGCGGAGGTCGTCGAGGTTGTCGACGTGGTTGTAGAGCGACGGCCCCTTGGTACCGAGTTGGGTGGCCAGCGCGTTGACGGTCATCGCGTCCCAGCCCTCCCGGTCCAAGAAAGTCAGGGCGGCGTTGACGATCACCTCGCGACTGAGCTTGGGCGACTTGGCCGACCGGGTTGTCATTAGCGATGAACTCTATAGGCTCGCCGTCATGCGGAGGGCTGTCTGCGCTGCGGCGATGACGACACTGGCGGCGGCTTTGGCCGGCTGCGGATCCGATGGTTCCGCCGGCACCGTCGGCCCCACCATCACCTACGGGTCCTACGGCAGCACCGCTGATATCGACTGCGGCAACGGCAAGTCGCTCACCGTGGCCGGCTCGAACAACTCCCTGACCGTCACCGGATCGTGCGCGTCGGTCCGTGTCGACGGTGCCGACAACACCATCAAACTCACCCGGATCGACGGGGAGCTCTCCGTGGTGGGGCTCAACAACACGGTCACCTACAAGGGTGGTGAACCCAGCGTCGACGACACCGGCTCAGGGAACCGGATCAGTCAGGGCTGAAACGGGTCACGCCGGTTCGCCGTGCCGGCCGGCGCCCTCGGCGAACCGCTTCGCGCCGGCCAGCGTCTCGGCCGCCACCCGCGACAGGCTGCCGAACTCGAAGTCCATCGCCTCAGCCTCCGAGCGACCCCACTGGTGCAACGCCGAGAGCCGGTCGGACCGCAGGCAGCCCTGCGGAAGCCGGGCCAGGTCGGCGGCCAGTTCCTCGGCGGCCGATCGGGACTGGCCGGTCGGCACCACGCGGTTGGCCAGGCCCATCGCAAGAGCCTCTTCGGCGCCGACCGGCCGTCCGGTGAGGATCATGTCCATTGCGCGGCTGTGCCCCACGAGCCGCGGCAGGCGCACGGTGCCGCCGTCGATCAGCGGCACTCCCCAGCGCCGGCAGAACACCCCGAAGACGGCGTCCTGCTCGACCACCCGCAGGTCGCACCAGAGTGCGAGCTCCAGGCCCCCTGCGACGGCATAGCCGCTCACCGCGGCGATCACCGGTTTGGACAGCGTCATCCGGCTCGGACCCATCGGGCCGGGTCCTGTCCTGTTGGTGGGATTGGATTGCGGTGTGCCGATGGCCTTGAGATCGGCTCCCGCGCAGAAGGTTCCGTGGTCACCCCACAGAACGGCCACAGCGGCCGAGTCATCGCGGTCGAACTCCTCGAAGGCGTCGTAGAGCGCCAGTGCGGTCGGGCCGTCGACGGCATTTCGGGCGTGCAGCCGGTCCAGGATCACCGTCGTCACCGGTCCGTTGCGCACGACCTTGACACTCATCTTGACACTCATCGGACCTCCAGTGGTAGATCGTCGGATCGACGCGTCACCAATTCGGCGGCGAAGTCGGCATAGGCCTCCCGGAGCCGATCCGCGGGCCAGTCTGAGGGCAACAGTTCGACCGGCAGAACCGGGTCGGTGAGCAGATGGCGGACCATGGCGGCGGCGATCGCGAAACGGTCCGGGATGGTTGTGGCCCTGTCCATCTCGCGCAGCAGTCCGCTGCCGGCCTTCGACCAGCCGGGCAGGTCCCACAGCATGGACGCGAGTTCGGCGGCGGCGTCATCGCGGGAGTGCAGCACCCGGACCCTGCGGCGGATCTCCGCCGGCAGCTCCTCTTCCAGGTTGTCCGGACGCAGCCAAACTCCTTCCCGGAGTTCGGCGAATCTGTTGTGCACCAACATGGTTCGCATCGCGGCGCGGGCACGGGCGTCGGCCCCCACCGCGGTCACCACAATGGTGATCCAACTGCCGCGCCAGTCGCGGGTCACCGGGTGCAGGGCGGCGTCCTGGCGACGCTGGCGGGTGAGCAGGCGGTCGGAGAGTCGATAGCCGTCCTCGGAGCGCACCAGGTCGCCAGTGCCGACCATGCGGGTCAGCGCGACCCGCAAAGTGGTCTCCTTGATGCCGAAATCCGCTGTCAGGCGCAGTAACTCAGCAGCCGTGGCCCAGGCGGGGTGTGCACCGAGCAGCACGGAGAGGACCACTGACCGCGCCGCCATCCGGGCCATCTCAGACGCCTGAGGTGGTGCGACCGTGGTCGCCGAAGGGCTCGTCACGGTGGCGGACGGCCTCCCGGAATCCGTGCTCGCCGGCGTCGGCGACGAAGGCGTGACCT
>DAIPYT010000162.1:3641-6483 GCA_036782595.1 Mycobacterium sp.
CGCGCGCTCGATGATGGGGTTCAGATCCAGTCCGGTCGGCAGGGTGCCGAACGCGCCGCCCCAGTCACCGGCCATCCGGCTGGCCAGGAATGCATCGGCGACCGCAGGGTGCCCGTGGCGCACCAGCAGCGATCCCTGCAGGGCCAGGCTGATGTCCTCGGCCACCTTGCGGGCGCGGTACTCGATGGTCGCCGGATCGGTCAGACCGGACTGCAGAGCAGCGACGTGGGCGTCGAGGCGGCTGTCGTGACCGGTTGTTTTGGACAGTTCGTCGAAGAGCACCTCGACACACTCGGGTCGGGTTGCCATGGCGCGCAGGGTGTCCAGCGCGCTGACGTTCCCGGAGCCCTCCCAGATACCCATCAGCGGCGCCTCCCGGTAGAGCCGCGGCATGCCGGACTCCTCGGCATAGCCGTTGCCACCCAGGCATTCCATCGCCTCGCCGGCGTGCGGGGTGGCCCGCTTGCATACCCAGTACTTGGATGCGGCCAGTCCGATGCGGCGCAGCAGGGTCTCGCGCTCGTCGCCGCGGATAGCGGCGTCGGTGGCGCCGGCCATCCGCATCGCGACGATGGTCGCCGCCTCGGCTTCCACGGCGAGGTCGGCGATCACGTTGCGCATCAGCGGCTGGTCGATCAGATACGCACCGAACGCTTTCCGGTGCTGGGTGTGGTGGATGGCGCGCGTCAGGCCCTGTCGCATGCTGGTGGCACTGCCCAGGGTGCAATCCAGCCGGGTCAGGTTGACCATCTCGATGATGGTCGGCACGCCGCGGCCTTCCTCACCGACCAACCAGGCGGTGGCGCCGTCGTACTCGATCTCACTGGAGGCGTTGGCGTGGTTGCCGAGTTTGTCCTTGAGCCGCGCGATGATCATCCGGTTGCGGGTACCGTCGGGCAGCACCCGCGGCAGCATGAAACAGCTCAGCCCGTCCGGGGCCTGGGCCAGCACCAGGAAGACATCCCCCATCGCCGCTGAGGTGAACCACTTGTGGCCGGTCAGGGTGTAGCTACCGTCCCCGTTCGGGACGGCCCGGGTGGTACCCGCCCGTACGTCGGAGCCGCCCTGCTTCTCGGTCATCGACATCCCGGCGGTGATGCCGACTTTGCCGGAGGGCACCTTCAATTCGGGGTCGTACTCGCGGCTGGTCAGCAACGGCTCGTAGACGGCGGCGAGTTCCGGGTTATGACGCAGCGCCGGGACGACAGCGTAGGTCATCGAGATCGGGCAGACGTGCCCGGGTTCGGGTGTCCACACACTCATCTTGGCGGCCCGCACGACGTGGGCCCCGGGTCGTTCGTCGGCCCACGGCGCGGCGTGCAGTCCGTGGGCGATCGCGGTGCGCATCAGTTCGTGATAGGCCGGGTCATATTCGATCTCGTCGATGCGATGGCCGTAGCGGTCGTGAGTGTGCAGGATCGGCACATTCCGGTCCGCGAGGTCCCCCCAGCGCTGCGCAGTGGCACTGCCGGCGATGGCGCCCAGTTCGGTGACCTCGTCGACCCCCCACTGACCGCCCTCCCGGATCAGGGCCTCCATCAGCACCGGTGAGGCGGCAGGGTTGTGGTCGATCAGCGGGGGTACCTGATTGGTGACGACGTGGGTATCCAGCATGTCACCACTGTTACATTTTTCCGACAGCCGCACAAGATGCGTAATGCATGGCAGGCTGGGGCGCATGAAAACCAACAGCATGGTGCGCGCCGGATCGCTGTTCATCGAGCATGAACCCGTCGCACCCGATCAGGTCGCCGCCGGCCGGCCCTATACCGGGGCCGGCACCTTGGGCCGCTTCGGCGAGGCGGAGATCGGCGTATGGGAGATGACCCCGGGCGTGATGCGCGACGTGGAGGCCGACGAGGTGTTCGTGGTGATCGCCGGAGCGGCCACCGTCGAATTCGCCGACAGCACAGCGCCGTTGACGCTGCGGCCGGGAGATGTGGTGCGGTTGGCCGCGGGTGCGGAAACGGTGTGGACGGTGACCGAGACGCTGCGGAAGGTGTACTTCGTCTAGAGGGCTCAGTCGTCTAGAGGGCTCAGTCGTCTAGAGGGCTCAGCCCTCTAGAGGTTGTCGCGCAGGAAGGCGATATCGCTGCGGCGGCCCTCGTCGGCGGTCTCGCAGATCACCGGCGCACCGGCCGCCCTGACCACCGCGACCAGTAGTTGCGGGTCGATCTGTCCGGTGCCGAAGTTGGCATGCCGGTCCGCTCCGGAGCCCGCGGCGTCCCGGGAGTCGTTGCAGTGCAGCAGGTCAATGCGCCCGGTGATGGCCATGATCCGTTCGACGGCGTCGATCAACTGCTCGCCGGCCGCCCAGGCGTGGCAGGTGTCCAGGCAGAAGCCGATCCCGGTGTCGCCGATACGGTCCCAGAGTCGGGCGATGGTATCGAAGTGCCGTGCCATCGCATGGTTGCCGCCGGCGGTGTTCTCCAGGTACACCGGCACGTCGGTGTTGAGGGCAGCCAGCGCCTTGGCCCAGCGCTCGTAGCCGGCCTCGACGTCCTTGTCGTCGGCGTGACCGCCGTGAACGATCACCGCCGTCGCGTTGATCTCCGCGGCGGCATCGCAGGTGTCCTGCAGGATCTTGCGACTCGGGATGCGAACACGGTTATTGGCCGAGGCGACGTTGATCAGGTAGGGGGCGTGCACGTAGATCGGGATGGGTGAGCGACGCAGCAGTTCGGCATCCTCCCGCGGGGGAGGTTTCTTCCAGCTCTGCGGGTCGCCGAGGAAGAACTGAACCGCGTCGGCCTCATCCTCCAACGCCCCGGCCAGTGGGTTGTCGGAGCGGACGTGGGAACCGATCAGCACGTCGGCAAGTCTGGGCTCCCCGCCCCTCCCG
>DAIPYT010000163.1:0-1219 GCA_036782595.1 Mycobacterium sp.
CGCCGTCGAACTTCTCAAGCCGCTCGCCAAGCGGGCCACCCGGCCCGAGGTGCGCGGCGGCCTGGGAGGTTTCGCCGGTTTGTTCGCACTGCGCAGCGGCTACCGGGAGCCGGTGCTGGCGTCCTCCACTGACGGCGTCGGCACCAAACTCGCTGTCGCCCAGGCGATGGACATCCACCACACCGTCGGTTTGGACCTGGTGGCCATGGTCGTCGACGACCTTGTGGTCTGCGGGGCCGAGCCGCTCTTCCTGCAGGACTACATCGCCGTCGGGCGCACCGTTCCCGAGCGGATCAGCGCCATCGTCTCCGGGATCGCGGAGGGCTGCGTCATCGCCGGCTGTGCGCTGCTCGGCGGCGAGACCGCCGAACATCCCGGACTGATGGAGCCCGACCACTACGACATTTCCGCTACCGGAGTCGGGGTCGTGGAGGCCGACGACATCCTGGGCCCCGACCGGGTCCGGCCCGGTGACGTCATCATCGCGATGGGTTCCTCCGGGCTGCACTCCAACGGCTACTCGCTGGCCCGCAAGGTGCTGCTGGAGATCGACCGGATGAGCCTGGCCGGCCACGTCGAGGAGTTCGGCCGCACCCTCGGCGAGGAGCTCCTCGAGCCGACCCGGATCTACGCCAAGGACTGCCTGGCGCTGGCGGCCGAAACGCAGGTCAGCACGTTCTGCCACGTCACCGGCGGCGGATTGGCCGGCAACCTGGAGAGGGTCATCCCGACCGGCCTTGTCGCCGAACTCGACCGCGGAAGCTGGACACCCGCGCCGGTGTTCGGCCTGATCGCTCAGCGCGGCCGGGTGGAACGCGAGGAGATGGAAAAGACGTTCAACATGGGCGTCGGAATGGTGGCACTCGTCGCGCCCGAGGACACCGACCGTGCGCTGGCCATCCTCACGGCCCGGCACCTGGACTGCTGGGTGCTGGGTACTGTCGCCAAGGCGGCTGCCAAAGGCGGTGCCGGCCCGCGGGCCACGTTGGTCGGGCAGCATCCACGGTTCTAGTACTGAACCGGGCTGCCACCGGGGCGACCTGAACAGCGCTGAGGCTCAGCGCCGCCAGTCGTCCTCGTTCTCGTCCGAGTCGTCGAACCCGTTGCTGGAGGGTCCGGACACGCTGTCACCCGAACTCAACTCCTCGCGAAGCCGCTCGAAGTCGGTTTGCGGAGAGCTGTATTTCAGCTCTCGGGCAACCTTGGTCTGCTTTGCCTT
>DAIPYT010000163.1:1229-6468 GCA_036782595.1 Mycobacterium sp.
TAGCCCGGCCGCGGCCCATGGGGGAACCCCCTCGCGCAATAACGGAGCGGCCTGAGTTCAGGCGGCTCCGATCTAATGTCGTATTCGTCCTTCCGCCACTTTACCGTGCCGGGCGACAAATTGCGGGCAGGCCCCTTCGCCCAACGGAAAACACCCGATGTTCAGTTAGGCAAGCTGCGTAAACGCTCCACCGCGAGGCGTCCCGCGCCGGTCTGGTCGGCCGGAGGGAGCGATTCGGGGTCGATGACAGCGCTCACGCTGTGCTCACCGCCCGTCGTGAGCGGGGTATCGGTGGGGAGCCCGCGCTTGACCAAGGCCAGCGCGATGGGGCCGAGATCGACATGATCCGTCACGGTGCCCAGCCGACCCACCGGCCGACCGCCGGCCAGTACCGGATCGCCGGTAGCCGGCCGTTCGCCCGAACCATCGAGGTGCAGCAGCACCAGCATCCGTGGCGGCCGGCCGAGGTTGTGGACGCGGGCCACCGTCTCCTGGCCCCGGTAGCAACCCTTGTCGAGGTGGACCGCTCCGTGCCCCGGCGGGCCGATCCAGCCGACCTCGTGCGGGATGGTGCGCTCGTCGGTGTCCAGGCCCAGCCGCGGTTGCCGCGCCGCGACGCGGTCGGCTTCGTACGCCCAGACGCCTGCCGGGCGCACACCGGCGTCGGTCAGCCGCTGCAGCATCCGATCCTTGTCGCCGGTCGGCACGACGACATCCAGTGCGACCTGACCGTCGAAGGCCGGCATGCGACGCAGGAACCCGCTGCCGGGCAGAGCGACCGCCTGGGATTCCTCGGGTATCGCCTCGACCTCCAGGGCGGTCAGCACCGCAGGTGCGCTCAGACCGGGACCAAGCAGCGAGAGCACCGCGAAATCGGCCGCGGCGGGCTGCACGTCGGCCCAGAACACCATTTTCTTGAGGTAATCCAGCAGCGGGGCGCCACGCCACGGCTCGGTGTCCAGATAGGTCACCCCGCCCAATTCGGTCTGCTGCCAGTGATCCTCAACCCGGCCTTGCCCGTCAAGGCTCAGGTTGGCGGTGCAGGCGCCGTCAGCAAGATCCGCGACGTGCTGTGTGCACAGCGTGTGCAACCAGGACTGCCGCTCCGGGCCGGCCAGGGTGATGACCGCGCGGTGTGAGCGGTCCACCACCACAGCATCGTGCTCGGCAGCGCGCTGTTCTCCCAGCGGGTCGCCGTAGTGCCAGACCGCGCCGGCGTCGGGGGAGTCCGCGGGGGAGTCCACAGGTGCGGGAACAGCTGGCATAGGTCAACTCTACGGAGCCGGCCATCTCTGCGGAGCCGGCCATCTCTACGGAGCCGGCCATTAGGCTCTGAAGACCATGTCCGGTCAGCCCAGCGTGCTCGTCACCCTCGACGGAACCGCTCACGACTCTGGCCGGCCGTTGTTGTTCGGCGATGACCTCGCCGCGGTGCGCGGCGACGGTGCCTTCGAGACGCTCCTGGTTCGCGACGGCCGCGCGTGTCTGGTGGAGTCGCACCTCAAGCGCCTGGTGCAGTCCGCGGCGATGTTGGAACTGCCCGAGCCGGATCTGGTCGGGTGGCGGCGGGCCATCCACATCGCGGTGGACCACTGGTCTTCCCAGACCGCCGACGAGGGGGCTTTGCGACTGGTTTACAGCCGCGGGCGGGAGAGCGGATCCGACCCGACCGCCTACCTGACCATCAACCCGCTGCCCCAACGGGTGCACGACTCCCGGCGCGACGGGGTGGCCGCCGTCCTGCTGGACCGGGGAATGCCGTCCAGCGGTGTCGACGCCATGCCCTGGCTGTTGGCCGGTGCCAAAACTCTGTCCTACGCGGTGAACATGGCGGCACTGCGGGAGGGCGCCCGCCGCGGCGCCGACGACGTCGTCTTCGTCAGTTCCGACGGCCACATCCTGGAGGGTCCCCGCTCGACGGTGGTGATCGCCACCACCGGGGCCGAGGGGAACCCGTGCCTGCTGACTCCGCCACCGTGGTACCCGATCCTGCGTGGCACCACCCAGCAGGCGCTGTTCGAGGTGGCCCGGTCGGCCGGATACGACTGCGACTTTCAGGCCCTTCGCCCCGCTGATCTGGTTGGCGCCCAAGGGGTCTGGCTGGTCTCCAGCATCACCCTTGCGGCGCGGGTGCACACCCTCGACGGGCAGGCGCTGCGGCCGTCGCCGCTGCGGGGGAACCTCGCCGCTCTCGTGGAGGCCGCCATCCTCAGCGATCGCTGATCGCTTGCGGCGAAAAACCCTTGGCGCGCATGGACTCCAGCCGGTACCGTCGTCGGTACACAAGAGAGGAGGTGGTCCGGAACTTTGAGTACTTTTAGGACATGTGAGGTGGCTGCCCGCTAGCAGCACCAGGGTGCCGGAATCACCTGCGCACTTGAGCGCGCTGGCGAATTCCAGGCAGCCACCCGGCCCCCGAGCTTCCGGTCCGTCCAACCAGGAACCATGGCTCGGGGGCCGTTCCACGTCCTGGCCCGGGTCATCCTGGCCCGGGTCACATCCGCCCCCGCCGCCGTCGAGGGGCGCTCTCCAATTCCGCCAGCGCCGGCTCGATACCGGCAGCGAGATCACCGATGTCGTCGGCGATCTCAGGTGTGCTGATGAACCCGAAGTCCATCCAATCCCGGTAACTGAAACAGGTGACGTTCAGCCCGACGTCCATCAGCAGCGGACCGATCGGGGTGAACTCCTCCACCACCGCGCCGGCGGCGTACAGGGCGAACGGCGGGCCCGGAACGTTGGAGACCACCAGATTGATCGGCGGCACGTTCTCGCCGAGGCGGCTGGCCGTGTAGGCGCGGACCGCCAGCCGGAACAGGCCCGGCGGTGTGGTCTCGGTGAGTCCCATGATCTGGTGTGCGGTCATGGCTTCGGCCATCTGCTTGGCAGCCTGGGTCTCGCTGTACACGGCCCTGATCCGCGCGACCGGGTCGGACACCTCGGTCGGCAGGCTGACCGTCATCGAACTGATCGAATTGCCGACCGCGGTGGCGTCGGTGCGGGTGGACACCGGGACCTGTGCCACCAGTGGCCGATCCGGCAGTTCCCCGCCGCGGTCGAGGTAGGAGCGCAGCGCGCCGGTGACGACGGCCAGCACCACATCGTTGACCTTGACCCCGTAGGCGTCCTTGACCGCCTTGACGCGCTGCAGTGGCACCCGTGCTGCCGCGAACCGGCGTTGTTGGGATATCGGGGCGTTGAACCTGGTGGTCGGTGCGGTGAAGTATCCCGAGGGCTTGTCGGCGATGTTGCGGGCGGCCAACTGCTGGCGCACCGTCTGGTCCAGCAGTTTGATGACGCGGTACGGAGTCTTGAACACGACATTGATCGCCGCGCTGAGAAGCTGCACTTCGGGCCGCGGCATCCCGCCGGACCGGTCGGATTGTGCGGGGATCACCGGCGCGCGCGGCTGGGGGGTGGCGTCGAAGAGAATTTCGCTGACCCCGGCCCCGGAGACGCCGTCGACCAGGCAGTGATGGATTTTGGTCAACAGCGCGACCCGGCCGCCTTCGAGGCCCTCGATGAACCACATCTCCCATAACGGTTTTGAACGGTCCAATTTGTAGGACCACAGCCGGGCGACCAACGCGTCGAGTTGCGCGCGGTTACCCGGCGACGGCAGCGCACTGTGCCGGATGTGGAAGTCCAGGTCCGGCTCTTCGTCATCGAGATACCACGGACGGTCAAGGCCGAGCGGGCTCTCCGCGACGCGGTAGCGCAGTTGCGGCAGCTCGGGCAGTCGCTCTCCCACCAGACGACGGATGTAGTCGATGGAGAAATCGGGGGCGTCGCCGGGGTCGCACACAGCGAGAGCCCCGATGTGCATGTGCCAGGCAGGGGTTTCGGCGAACCAGAACGCCGCATCCACGCTGGACATGCGAGGCATGAAGCCAAGGGTAGAGCCGCGTGGGCCCGGTTGGACGGAATTCGGCTTACGGTCCGGCGGGCCCGGGCGCCAGCGTGGCGCAGGCCTTCATCGCCTCATCCCACTTCGCCGGGTCGACCCCGGCAGGCGGCCCGAGAACCGCTGCCGGGCCGCTTGATTCGGGTACCCCGTTGGCCTTGAGGCATTCGGCCAGCGATCCATGCGCCGGCATCGGCTCGGTGGTGGGCTGTGACGGTGCCTGCTTACCGGAGCAGGCCGCCAGGAGTAAGGCCGCCACTGAGACGGTCGCGGGTAACAGCCGCCTCATCCGGTGTGCCTGGTGAGCCGGGCCGATAGGTGCGGGACCAGACCGCCGTCGGCGTCAACCCGTTCCTCAACATAGGCGAGGTCACCGTCGTCGACGATGCCGTAGAGGCGCCTGGCGCCACCGACCAGGATGCCGGACTTGCTGCGGGCCAGTGCGTCGGTCGCCAGCTCCCAGGAGGACTGGGTGCGGGGATGGCCGTAGAACAGTTCGACGTAGCCGGACGAATGGGCCAGCAGCAACTCGATGGCTTGGGACTCGGCCGGGTCGGCCGGGTCGTGGACGAAACGCCAGAAGCCGGTCTCGCGCAGTGCCTGGCTGTGAAAGCCGCCTTCGTCGTCAAGGCGCCAGGACCGGGCCTCCCAGTTCAGGTAGTCGCTGCCGTCGTGGGAGACGATGATCTGCTGGCCGAACCGGTAGTCGCCGTGCGGGCCGCAGCCCTTGCCTTCGCCCCGCCAGACTCCGACCAACGGCAGGAGCGCCAGCAGTGCGTCGTGAAGATTCGCTCCCTGCCGAAGGTTCGCGGTGTCGGCGACGGGAAGGTCGTCGAACACCGGGAGGTTGCGGCCGGCGGTCTGCTTGGCGCGCTCGGCGGCGGCCGCTACTGCTCTATCACCGCTGCCCTTGATGTCGTCGGTGTTCACGAATCGTCGGTGATGAGTCGGTACACCGCGTACAGCGCGAACCATGTGATCAGCACCGTCGACATGACGAGCAGAATCTCGAAGAACAGCACCACGCTTGGAAGTCTATCGCGACGCCCGCACTTCCGGTGGGGGTCAGGCGACCTTGATGTCGACCTCGTGGAGTCCGGCACGTGACGGTGCCACCGTGACGTCACCGCGCCCAGAGGTCGACCGTGCCAGCACGGTCCAGGTTCCGGGTGCGGCGAAGAACCGGAAATCGCCACTGGGGGTCGCGACGACCTCTGCGGTGAACTCATCGGTGTCGTCGAGCAGGCGGACTTTGGCTCCGCCGATGGTCCGTCCGGAATCGTCGACGACCCGGCCGGTGATGACCGTGTCCTTGTCCAGGTCGATGCCGACGGG
>DAIPYT010000164.1:0-6465 GCA_036782595.1 Mycobacterium sp.
AACTTCCGTTGCGGCTCTTCGAGTTCGGCACCGTCTACCGCTACGAGAAGTCCGGGGTGATCCACGGCCTGACCCGGGTGCGCGGCATGACCCAGGATGACTCGCACATCTATTGCACCCGTGAGCAGATGCGCGACGAGTTGGCCTCCCTGCTGCGCTTCGTGCTCGACCTGCTCCGCGATTACGGCCTCGACGACTTCTTCCTGGAGCTCTCCACCAAGGACCCGGAGAAGTACGTCGGCTCCGACGAGATGTGGGAGGAGGCCACCGAGACGCTGCGTGAGGTCGCCGAGTCCTCCGGGCTGCATCTGGTGCCCGATCCGGGCGGGGCGGCCTTCTACGGACCGAAGATCTCGGTGCAGGTGCGCGACGCGCTCGGTCGCAGCTGGCAGATGTCGACCATCCAGCTGGACTTCAACATGCCCGAGCGTTTCGGGCTGGAGTACACCGCCTCAGATGGAACCCGCCAGCGCCCGGTGCTGATCCACCGCGCACTGTTCGGTTCCATCGAACGGTTTTTCGGCATCCTCACCGAGCACTACGCCGGGGCGTTTCCGGCCTGGCTGGCCCCGGTGCAAGTTGTCGGAATCCCGGTTGCCGAGGAGCATGTCTCCTACTTGCAGGACGTGGCCCGTGACCTGCGTGCCGCCGGGGTGCGCGTCGAGGTGGACGCCAGCGACGACCGGATGGCCAAGAAGATCGTCAACCACACCAATCAGAAGGTGCCGTTCATGCTGCTCGCGGGGGACCGCGACGTGGAGGCCGGTGCGGTGTCGTTCCGGTTCGGCGACCGCGGCCAGATCAACGGGGTACCGCGGGAGCAGGCGATTGCGACGATCAGGGGATGGATCGACAGCCGCCAGAACCTCGCTCCCACAGCCGAATCCGTGAAGGTCACCGGTGACTGAGCGTTCCGGGCCGGAGTCGATCACTGATCGGGGAGCGGGTGATCCGGACCGGCTGCAGCGGTTGTGGACCCCGCACCGGATGAACTACATCGTCGAGTCACCCAAATTCGGCGGTTCGGCAGGCTCATCAGAACCCTTCACCGACATCCCGACGATGTCCGACGAGGACGGTCTGGTGATCGCCCGCGGCGAACTGGTCTACGCCGTCCTCAACCTCTACCCGTACAACCCCGGCCACCTGATGGTGGTGCCCTATCGCCGGGTGTCGGAGCTTGAGGATCTCACCGCCGCCGAGACGGCCGAGTTGATGTCTTTCACGCAGAAGGCGATCCGGGTGATGAAGTCGGTGTCGCGCCCGGACGGGTTCAATGTCGGGCTCAACCTCGGGAGGTCGGCGGGCGGGTCACTGGCCGAACATCTGCACATGCACGTGGTGCCGCGGTGGTCGGGTGACGCCAACTTCATCACAGTGGTCGGTCAGACCAAGGTGGTGCCGCAACTGTTGCGCGACACCAGGGAACTACTGGCCAGGGAATGGACCGTGCAGCCATGAGCGACTTCTATCTGATGACTCGGGCGGCGTACACGAAGCTCTCCGTGCCGATCGCCAAGGCGGCACTGCGGATCGGTTTGACGCCGGACATGGTGACGATCATCGGCACCGCGGGTTCGGTGCTGGCGGCGCTCACGCTTTACCCCGCCGGGCACCTGTTCGCCGCGTGGCTGGTGATCTGGTTCTTCGTGCTTGCCGACATGCTCGACGGTGCGATGGCCCGCCAGCGCGGTGGCGGCACCCGGTTCGGGGCTGTGCTGGACGCCACCTGCGACCGGATCAGCGACGGCGCGGTGTTCTGTGGGCTGTTGTGGTGGGCCGTCTTCGGATTGCACAGTTCGTCGCTGGCGGTCGCCATCCTGATCTGCCTGGTGATCTCTCAGGTCATCTCCTACATCAAGGCCCGTGCCGAGGCCAGCGGTCTTGACGGCGGCGGCGGACTGATCGAGCGGCCCGAGCGGTTGGTGATCGCGCTCGGCGGTGCCGGCATCTCGGACCTGCCGTTCTTCCCGATGCCGATGGCCCTGCACATCGCGATGTGGATACTGGCGGTGGCCAGCCTGGTGACCGTCGGTCAGCGGGTGCACAGCGTGCGCAGTTCCCCCGGCGCCATGGACAAGCTCCCAGGTACGAGCGCCGAGCAGTGAGCAGCCTGGTTCCCTCGGGGGAGAACCTCACCGACTGGGGGTATGCCGCGGGCTGGCGTTTGGTCCGTGCGATGCCGGAACCGTTGGCGCGCAGTATCGCCGGCGCCGGAGCGCGCTACGCCGCGCGCGGTGGAGGCCCCGAGCAGTTGCGCAAGAACCTGGCCCGGGTGATCGGCACCACGCCTGCCGAGGTGCCCGATTCGCTGATCCGTGCGGCGCTCGCCTCCTATGCCCGCTACTGGCGGGAGGCCTTCCGGCTGCCGTCGATGAATCTGCCCGCCCTGGCCGCCCGACTGGACAAGGTGTTCATCGGCGCCGAGCATTTCGCGGCAGCGCACGCCGCCGGCCGCGGGGCGGTGATGGCACTGCCGCACAGCGGCAACTGGGATATGGCCGGGGTGTGGCTGGCCCAGAACTACGGCACCTTCGCCACGGTGGCGGAAAGGCTCAAGCCGGAGTCCCTTTACGACCGTTTCATCGAATACCGGGAAAGCCTCGGGTTCGAGGTGTTGCCGCTGACCGGTGGCGACCGGCCACCGTCGGAGGTGCTCGCGGAACGGTTGCGGCAGAACCGATTCGTCTGCTTGATGGCCGACCGCGATCTGACCCTTTCCGGGGTTCCGGTGGAGTTCTTCGGCGAGCCCACCCGGATGCCCGCCGGCCCGGCGAAACTGGCGATCGAAACCGGCGCCCCACTGCATCCTGCCCACGTCTATTACGACGGCGAGGACTGCGTCGTCCAGATCGACGAGGCCATCGACACCAGTTCCGGTGACGTGGGTGTCATCATCCAGGCGCTGGCCGACCGATTCGCGATCAATATCGCCGCGCACCCACAGGACTGGCACATGCTGCAGCCACTGTGGCTGGCGGACCTCAGCGAGAAGCGGCGCGCTTACCTCGAGGGCATCTGATGCGTATCGGGATGGTGTGCCCGTACTCCTTCGACGTGCACGGCGGGGTGCAGGCGCATGTGCTGGATCTGGCGGAGGTGCTGCGCCGGCGTGGCCACGAGGTGAGCGTGCTGGCGCCGTCCTCCCCGCACGTGAAACTGCCCGACTACGTCGTCTCCGGGGGCAAGGCGGTCCCGATCCCCTACAACGGATCGGTGGCCCGGTTGCGATTCGGGCCGGCCACTCACCGGATGGTCAAGAAGTGGATCGCCGGCGGAGACTTCGACGTGCTGCATCTGCACGAGCCCAACGCGCCCAGCCTCTCGGTGCTGGCGTTGATGATCGCCGAGGGGCCGATCGTCGCAACCTTCCACACCTCCACCACGAAGTCATTGGCGCTCAGCGTCTTTCAGGGAATTCTGCGGCCCTGGAACGAGAAGATCGTCGGTCGCATCGCCGTCTCCGACCTCGCCCGCCGCTGGCAGATGGAAGCGCTGGGTTCCGACGCCGTCGAAATCCCCAACGGAGTCGACGTCGGCTCGTTCTCCTCGGCCCCGACACTGCCCGGCTACCCCCGGCCCGGCAAGACCGTGCTGTTCCTGGGCCGGTTCGACGAGCCGCGCAAGGGTATGGAGGTGCTGCTCGGCGCGTTACCCGCACTGGTGCAGCGCTTTCCCGACGTCGAGATCCTCGTCGTGGGCCGCGGTGATGAGGATGATCTGCGCGAGGAGGCCGGCGATCTGGCCGGACACCTCCGCTTCCTCGGGCAGGTCTCCGACGAGGAGAAGGCCTCGGCGCTGCGCAGCGCCGACGTCTACTGCGCACCGAACACAGGGGGAGAGAGTTTCGGCATCGTCCTGGTCGAGGCGATGGCGGCCGGCACCGCGGTGGTGGCCAGTAATCTCGACGCCTTCCGCAGGGTGCTCGAAGACGGTGAGGCCGGACTCCTGGTACCCGTCGAGGACTCCGCGGCCCTGGCCGAGGCGCTGATCGCGGTGCTCGGTGACGACAAGCTGCGGGCCCGCTACGTCAAGGCGGCCAGCGCGGCGGTGCAGCGTTACGACTGGTCTGTGGTGGCCGACGAGATCATGCGCGTCTACGAGACGGTGGCCGGCTCCGGGATGAAGGTCGCCGTCGCCGGCACCGCACGGAGCGCCACCTGATGGCAGCGCCGCTGTACTGGACTTTGACCGCGGTGCTGGTTGCGGTCCTGGTGTCGATTCTGGTCTGGGCCTACCAGACTGCCAACCGCCTGGACCGCCTGCACGTCCGTTGCGACCTGTCGTGGCAGGCACTCGACGCGGCGCTGGCCCGCCGCGCGGTGGTGGCCCGCGCCATCGCCGCTGACCTCCGACCGGATGGCGCGGGGCTGGCCGCTCTTGCCGATGCCGCGGAGCGGGCGTCGCGACCGGGTCGGGAGGCCCGCGAGAACGAATTATCCAGTGCGCTAAGCCAAGTCGACCTCGACGAGGTCCGTCCGGCGCTGGTGGCCGAACTCGACGAAGCCGAGTCGCGGGTGCTGCTGGCTCGCCGCTTCCACAACGACGCTGTCCGCGACACCCTTTCCCTGCGGGATCAGCGTCCGGTTCGCTGGCTGCGTCTCGGCGGACATGCCCCGCTGCCCACGTACTTCGAGATCAGCGAACACGCGCAGCGTTGAGCCTTGGGATGACACGCACTTCGGCGCGGGTGGTGCTACTCGACGATGACGGGTCGGTGCTGTTGTTCTGCGGATCCGATCCGGCCATCATCGACGGCACCGCCCCCCGGTGGTGGTTCACCGTCGGTGGCCAGGCCCAGCCGGGGGAATCGCTGGCCGATACCGCCGCCCGGGAACTGGCCGAGGAGACCGGACTGCATGTCGAACCCGTCCACCTGATCGGGCCCGTGTGGCACCGGGCGGCGGTGATCCGTTTCAACGGCGCGGTGATGGAAAGCGAAGAGTTCTACTTCCTGCACCGCACCCGGCGCTTCGACCCGTCGCCGGCCGGGCGCACGGCGCTGGAACGTCGCTACATCCACGGCCACCGCTGGTGTGACGATGCCGCCATCGCCGAACTCGTCGGGTTCGGGCAGCGGGTCTACCCGCTGCAACTCGGCGAACTGCTGGGCGAGGCCAATCTGCTGGCCGACAGCCCGCCGGACTGGTGTGAGTCTCCCCGGCCCATCAGCTGAGCGGCCGATATCAGTAGTGAAGGACCGCACTCTAGACTGGACTCGCACCAATCAGAGGAGCACAGACATGGATACCGCAGCCTCGGTAAACGGCTCGACGAACCACTCTCAGACCGGCACCGCCCGGGTCAAGCGGGGGATGGCCGAGATGCTCAAGGGCGGGGTCATCATGGATGTCGTCACCCCCGAACAGGCGCGGATCGCCGAAGCGGCCGGGGCGGTGGCGGTGATGGCGCTGGAACGGGTCCCCGCCGATATCCGTGCCCAGGGCGGGGTGGCCCGGATGAGTGACCCGGACCTGATCGAGGGCATCATCGCCGCGGTCAGTATTCCGGTGATGGCCAAGGCGCGGATCGGGCATTTCGTCGAGGCGCAGATCCTGCAGAGCCTGGGTGTGGACTACGTCGACGAGTCCGAGGTGCTCACCCCGGCCGACTACACCAACCACATCGACAAGTGGCGCTTCACCGTGCCCTTCGTGTGCGGGGCGACCAACCTCGGTGAGGCGCTGCGCCGCATCACCGAGGGGGCGGCGATGATCCGTTCCAAGGGTGAGGCCGGCACCGGTGACGTCTCCAACGCCACCATGCATATGCGCACCATCGGCGGGGAGATCCGCCGTCTGACGTCGCTGAGCGAGGACGAACTGTTCGTCGCGGCCAAGGAGTTGCAGGCGCCCTATGACCTGGTGGTCGAGGTGGCGCGGGCCGGGAAATTGCCGGTGACCATGTTCACCGCCGGCGGTATCGCCACCCCGGCGGACGCGGCGATGATGATGCAGCTGGGCGCCGACGGCGTGTTCGTCGGCTCGGGCATCTTCAAGTCCGGGGATCCCGCGCAGCGGGCCGCCGCCATCGTCAAGGCCACCACCTTCTACGACGATCCCGACATGCTGGCCAAGGTCTCCCGCGGCCTGGGTGAGGCGATGGTCGGCATCAACGTCGCCGACATCCCCGTCCCGCATCGGCTCGCCGAACGCGGCTGGTAGCCGACGGGGTCACCGGGTGTCGATCGAGCGCATCCTCGGCCTCGAGCAGCTTGAGGTCAATATCTATCGCGGTGCCGTGTTCAACCCCGAAGACGGTTATCTGGCAAGGACATTTGGCGGGCATATCGCCGGTCAGGCTCTGGTGTCGGCGGTGCGGACCGTCGATCCGAAATACCATCTCCATTCGCTGCACGGCTACTTCCTGCGCCCGGGCGATGCGACCAAGCCGGCGGTCTATCTGGTGGACAGGCCCCGTGACGGTTCGTCGTTCTGCACCCGGCGGGTCAACGCGGTCCAGAAT
>DAIPYT010000165.1:0-6359 GCA_036782595.1 Mycobacterium sp.
CCAAGGGCGGCATCGGGATCGGCTTCTACAACTTGACCATCAACATGGCCGTCCCGATCGGTATCGCCTACTCCGCCAAGTTGCTGAATCTGAATCTCTCGCTGACTTCATTCGCCGGCCAGTCAGCCAAGGAGGCTACCTACGGTTCGGTGTTACTGATCCTGGCGATCACTGCGGTGCTCGCCCTTGTTCTGTATCGGGTTTTCATCCGTGTACTGGAACGCGATGACGAAGAACTGGTCATGCTGGGAGGATGACAGCGTGCCAACGGCGCCGATGCGGCGAAGGCCTCCGGCGATGACTTACGCCGTGACTGGTTGGTTCTGCCGCAGCGCTTCTCGGGCGAGCAGCCGGTCGCGTTGCTCTTCGAACTTGGCGACCTGGCCTTCCAGTTCGACAAGGTAGGCCGCGAGTTGCTCGCGGCGTTGCTCGCCGACTGCGCTGAAATCGGTGCGATCAAAGATCTGCCATTTGCGCAGCACGGGCATCACGACTTCCTCGAGATGCTGGCGCAGATCGTAGATTCCGTGCTTGGCCATCATCATCCCGTTGCGGCGGAAGTTCGGCATGCCCTGCCCCGGCATCCGAAAGTGCTCGACGACGGAGGCGATGGCTCGCAGGGCCTGATCGGGTGCCAGGTCAAGAGCCTCACCGCACATGTCGCGGTAGAAGATCATGTGCAGGTTCTCGTCTGCGGCGACACGGGCGAGCATCCGGTCGGCGACGGGGTCGTTGCACACCTTGCCGGTGTTGCGGTGACTGACCCGGGTGGCGAGTTCCTGAAACGATACGTAGGCCATCGAGAGCAGGAAGTCGGTCTTGTGTCGCGCTTCCTCTTCGGCGGTGGCCCGAAATCCGTTGGTCATGTGGACCATTCGGGCCTCCTCCAGCGCAACCGGATCGACGCCTCGGGTGACCACGAGGTAGTCGCGGATCACGATGCTGTGCCGGGCTTCCTCAGCAGTCCAGCGGCCAACCCAGGTTCCCCACGCGCCGTCCAGGGAGAAGTATTCCGCGGCCTGGTGGTGGTAGGAGGGCAGGTTGTCCTCGGTCAGCAGGTTGGTGATCATCGCCGCCTTGGCGACCTCACTGAGCTGTGACTGCTCCGAATCCCAGTCCTGGCCGCCCATCGCCGCGAAGTTGCGGCCTTGGTCCCACGGCACATAATCGTGCGGATGCCACTCGACGGCCATCTCAAGATGCCGGTTCAGGTTCGCCTCGGCGGCCGGCTCGAGTTCGGTGAGTAAGTCCTTGTCAGACAACTCTCGCGTCATGGCACCCCGTCCCCGTTTGAATCAGCAGGGGCAAATTCCCATGCCTTCATATCCGAGTCGCTTGGCGAGAGGTCCGACCGAATTAACTACGAAGCTACCAGGTGAAACTCATCTACCTCGAAACGCGCGGAGCCGTCGAAAGGACGGATCCTCGACTGTGGGCAATCGGAGTAGGGTTGCAGTAGGTCAGCGACGAACAGCAAGATCGGATAGCGAGATGACCTGTTGGGTGACACGGGAAGACGGGGTCGTTGAGGACTTCACCCGCTCGGACGACCACTACATCACACGTTTGCCTCTGTCGAAGGAATCCAGCTGAGCTCGCGGACGGATCCACAGCCGGGCTTCAACGATCCGTTCGACCTCAACGATCTGTTCGACAGAGCAATCGAGGACGCGCTGAATACCTTGCCGCACAGTCTCCGCGCAGCAATCAGCAATGTCGAGATCGTGGTCGAGGACGAGCCACCGGCCGGGCAGTCGCTGTTGGGCCTCTACCAGGGCGTACCGCTGTCCCGTAGAACCAGTGCCTACAGCGGAGTGCTTCCGGACAAGATCAGCATCTTCGGCGGCCCGATCACCCGACTCGCCGGCGGCGACGCCGATCGGCTACAGCGCGAGATCCGGCGCGTCGTGCTCCATGAGATGGCCCATCATTTCGGGATCAGCGACGAGCGGTTGATCGAACTCGACCGCTACTGAAATCAGCGCTTTTTGGGGTGCAGTGTCGTATCGATGGAGGCCGCCTGATCGGCCTTGGCGTGCTTTGCGGCGCGCTTCTCTTTCAGGGACTTACCGGACTTTTTCGTCATGGTTTGACGCGGAGATTTATCGGACATCGCTGGCCCACTTCACATAGGGGGTCCTGACCGGACCCCACCACCTGACCCTACGCGCAGAACCGGCGGCGGGTACGAACAAGTCAGGTCCGGCAAGGCCATTTCGAGCCTCTGCTCTCAGGTCACAATTCAGCGCAACCCGGACTCTGACAGCGCGTGATACATCGTTAACAACAGTCACATTGTTAACATCGCGCCGTGCAAAGTTCGTCGGAAAGCACCGGCTGCCGGCGATCGCGCCCGGTTTCCCGGCGTGACGCCCTCCGCTACGCCACCACTGCCTCGGCGCTGGCCGGACTGGGCGCGGCATCGGCAAGTGTCGGCACCCCGACCGCAGCGGCCGCCGCTCCCCAGCTGATCGACTACGCCATGCGCCAGATCCCAGCCGCGGACATCCGGGCGGCCGGCTACTCCGGGGTGATCAACTACGTCTCGCTGTCGCGCCCGGGCTCGTCCTTCGGCGCGAAACCGATCACCCGGCCCTACGCCGAGTCGCTGACCGCCGCAGGGCTCGTCATCGTCAGCAACTACCAGTACGGCAAGCCGGGTGGGACGGCTCCGTCGGACTTCACCCGCGGGCTCGCCGGTGGGGTGGCCGATGCCCGCACCGCCTGGCAGTTGCACACTGCGGCGGGCGGCGGCCAGAGCGCGCCGATCTTCTTCAGCGTCGATGACGATATTGACCGCAACACCTGGAACACCCTGGCGCTGCCGTGGTTTCGTGGAATCAACTCGGTGCTGGGAGTGCAGCGCACTGGCGTCTACGGGGGTATCGACGTGTGCCAGTGGGCGGCCGCCGACGGCGTCATCGGGAGTTCGCGCACGCCCGGCCACCGATGGGCCTGGCAGACTCGGGCCTGGTCCGGCAGTCGTATCGAACCGACCGCGGTTCTCTACCAGCGTGTGGTCAGCACCGCGTCGAATCCGGGCCCACTGGTCGGCGGGATCGAAGTCGACGTCAACGACGTATTGGCCGGGGATTGCGGGCAGTGGAATCTGCATCCGTGACGATAGGCCCATGACTGTCGTTGTCCGACTGGCCACCGCAAGTGATGTGGCGGGCATTGCCGCGTTGGAGGCGCGCCACTATGTGGGCAACCTCGACCCGGCAGAACAGTCCGATGGATTCATCTCCGTCCTGCATTCGCCGGACTGGTTCGCCAGCGCCGTCGACAGCGGCGGGGTGCATGTCGCGGTCACCGAGGACGACGCGGTGGTCGGGTTCATCGTCATCACCGCAGCACCGGATCCGGCCGCGGCAGGCCTGCCCGCGGTCGTCCAGACGATGATCGATCTCGCCGAAACCCTTGATTTCAAAGGGAAGCCGATCGCGCAGCAGCGGTTTGCGTTGCGCGGTCCGGTCTGCATCGACAAGGCTGCGCGGGGCCACGGGGTGTACTCGACCTTCAACTCAGTGACCCGGCAGGCCTACCGCGACCGCTTCGAGGTCGCACTGCTGTTCGTTGCCGCTGGAAACCCCCGCTCGCTGCACACCACGACGACCAAACTCGGCGCCGTCCCGCTGGCCGAATTCGACGCAGACGGACGACGGTTCCACCTTCTGGCCTACGAGTTCGGTGAAGGTGCCGAAGACTGAAGCACAGCGGTCCGGCGTCGGAACAGCGCCACCACGATGGCGGCCGCCGCCAGCGGTATGACCATCATGACCAGGTTCACCGTCTGGGCCACCTCGAGCATTGTCGAGTTGGACTGGGAGATCACCCATTCCGTGCGCTGCGGATCCAGCCCGGCGCCAGTCGGTGCATCGCCGGTGGCACCCATGATTTCGCCGGCCTGCCGGGGGCTGATGCCGGTGCCGGCCAGCTTCGGGCCGGAGTCGCGGATGAACAGGATGATGCCCAGCATCGAGAACAGCGCCGCCCCCAGACCGTAGAACGTGCCACCGACTGAGGCCTTCACCGCCGAAACCACGCCGCCGAGATTGACTGGTGCACTGGACATCATGACTGTCGTCTGTGGTGTCTGCAGGATCGCACCGCCGATGGTCGTCAATGCGATCACCGCACCGACAACCACTAGTGGCGTATCGAGGCGGAACGACAGGCGCGCCAGCAGGCTCACCGCCAACACCGCCAGACCCGCCACCACCACGGCACCGTTGCCCAACCGCGACGCGACCCGCCCCGCCCCGATCGCGGCCAGTGCGGATATCAGCGTCGCCGGGATGAGCAGAAGTGCCAACGTCCAGGTGGATTGGTCGCGGATGACGACGAGATAGAAGGTGACCATCGTCATCGATCCGCCCTGCACCAGATTGTTGGCGGCACCGGCCGTGACGACGGCGTTGAAACGGGGCGCGCGGAAGATGCGCAAGTCCAACGCCGGTTCGTCGCAACGCAACTCCCACCACACGAAGGCTGCTGCTGCCAGCACTCCGATCAGGATCGATACCAGCGCCCCGAGACTGACTCCGCTCTGTAGTTGGGAGATGCCGTAGGTCAGTCCGATGAGCGCGACGGCCACCAGCATGAGGCCGCGGACATCGGTCTTACCCTCAGAACTCTGCGTCTCCGGGACGTACCGCAGGGTGATGACGACGACGAAGACGGCGAGTACGGGTGTGACGAGAAGTCCGCTGCGCCAGCCGAACTGCTCTGCCAGCAGACTGCCCACCGTCGCCGGCAGTACACCGAAGGCGTAGACGGCGGCGAGGTACCAGGCGATCGCAGCGGCCCGCCGGCCGGGTGGGAAAACCGCATTCACGATCGCCAGCGACAGGCCGCTCAGGAATGCGAATGCCACCCCGATGCAGGCCCTGGCGATGCTCAGCACGACGACGTTGGGGGCCACCGCACCGATCACCCCGAACACCACCGCGCCATACGCACCGGCGACGAACATCCGCTTCATGCCGTACCGGTCACCCAGCACGCCAGCCCCCAGGACTGAGGCGGCCAGCGTCAGGGTCGCCAACGAAGAGACGAAAATGGTTGTGCCGGGGGAGAATTGCAGTCCGTTACGGACGATGGAGATGTTGCCGGCCAGGATCCTCAGATCGCCGACGGCGACGGCGCTGCCCAGGCCCATGGCGACAATCGTCATGACCGCCGCAACTCCGCTGACCTGCGAGGCGCGTGCATGCTGCGTGGTTCCTCGCCACGAACGCCGACCATTCGCGGACGCACTCACCGGGCGACAACCATCTTCAGCGCTGGTTCCAACCAGCGATCCGCCGCCCGGTCCCACTCGACGACAGTCGTCGGAACGGCCAGCGGGTCAATCCGTCCCGACGCGACCAGGTCAAGGATCTCGGGCAGGTAGCGCCGGGAGTCGGCCCGCGAAGTGTGAAAAGTGATTCCGCGGGTGTACATCTCCAGTAGCGGCAAGGGAGTTCCCGACCCGAAGTGGATGGTCACCGGGGTGATGCGGCCGTAGGCCTCGGTGGAGCGGATCGCGCAGTGCAACCCCTCCACCTGCAGAGAGCCGGCGACGACGATCGGTGCCCGATCAAGCCGGCGGGGAAACTCCCCGCCGAGGTCAAGCACCTCGGCGCCAAGATCCGACGCCACCGCAAGTCGCTGAGAGTCGCTGTCGGCGTAGCGGATTCGGCCGGCACCCAAGGCCTGAGCGCACAGTATCGCGTACAGGCTGATTGACGGGGCATCGCCGCCGACCACCAATACCTCGGCGCCGGGCCGCTCGCCGAGGCCGTCCACGACGGTGCGGTAGGCGTCGATGAGGTTGTCCGTGGTGGTCGCCAGCGCCACATCGCTGATCGACGCCGGTGCGGGCACCAGCATGTGATCGGCGTCGGGCACCAGCAGCAGGTCGGCTACACCGCCGCCGTGGCCGCCGCCCGACTCTCCGAACCCGAATGCGGCCCCGGCGCGTGCCTGGTGGGGTTCACAGGCGGCATAGTGCCGTTGCCCGCACGGCGCGCAGGTTCCGCACGACACCTGGAACGGCACCGCGACGCGTTGCCCGGTGGTGACACGCTTGACCCCCGCGCCGACGGCGATGACCTCCGCGGCAATCTCGTGCCCCACCGGAAACGGGCCGGGAAAAATGCCGAAGGCGGCCATCGCGATGTCGAGATCGCAACGGGAGACCGCCAGGGGCCGGACGACGGCCTGCCCAAGATCAGGTTCGGGATCCGGCGCGTCCTGCCACTCGATCCTGCCGGGCTCCACGAAGACCAACTGCTGCACTGTCCTGCTCCTTACGGCTCAGTCGGGCCGACCCGGTTGCCTCGCCTCGGGCAAGATCGGTCCTATCGCCAAAGTAG
>DAIPYT010000166.1:0-4739 GCA_036782595.1 Mycobacterium sp.
CGACCTGTGGATGGCCGAGGGCCGCGACACCACCCTTGAGGTGCCCGACCGGGCCAGGTCCGGATATCCGGTCGTCGAGCGCAACGACGCTCCAATCCGGGCCTACAAGGATGACGTTCTCGCGTCGCTGAAGTCCCCCGCGCAGTCCCCCGCGCAGTCCCCCGCGAAGTCCCCCGGAGGAAGCGCCACGCTGATCGACGTGCGGTCCCCGCAGGAGTACACCGGCGAGCGCACGCATATGCCCGACTACCCGGAAGAGGGCGCCCTGCGGGGCGGTCATATCCCCACGGCGGTTTCGGTGCCGTGGGCCAAGGCCGCTGACGAGCAGGGCCGGTTCCGCAAGCGATCGGAATTGGAGGAGATCTACTCCTTCGTGAAACCGGGCAGCGACACAATCGCCTACTGCCGCATCGGCGAGCGCTCCAGCCACACCTGGTTCGTGTTGACCCATCTGCTCGGTATCGAAGGGGTGCGCAACTACGACGGGTCGTGGACGGAGTGGGGCAACACCGTTCGGGTACCGGTGGTCGCCGGGGAAGAACCGGGTTCGCTGTGAGCATGCCGGCACCCCTGGCCGAGGTGGTGTCGGACTTCGCCGACGTCGCCGGCCAGGACAAACTTGCGCTGCTGTTGGAGTTCGCCAACGAGTTGCCGCCACTGCCCGCCGACCTCGAGGAGGCGGCGATGGAACCGGTGCCGGAATGCCAGTCCCCGCTGTTCCTTCATGTCGATGCAGACGACCGCAGCCACGTGCGCCTTTATTTCAGCGCACCGGCCGAGGCCCCGACCACCCGCGGATTCGCCTCGATCCTGGCCACCGGCCTGGACGGCCAGCCCGCCGAGGCCATCCTCGCGGTCCCCGACGACTTCTACGCCGAACTCGGACTGGCGAAACTGATCAGTCCACTGCGATTGCGCGGCATGTCGGCGATGCTGACCCGGATCAAGCGCCGACTGCGAACGCCCTAGTCGGAGCGGCTGCAATATGCCCTTCGACAAGTTCCGTGACCTGTTCCCGGGACAGCGGGTTCCACCCGGGCGCGCGGCGGGCCAGCTTCTGGTCGACGAATGCGAGAACCTCGGCATCAGTGATCGACTGGGTGCGGAACACCGCCGCCGCGGCGACCCGCAACTCGACCTCGCCGGCGGCGAAGACCTCGGCGAATGCCGGTAGCCGATCCAGCAGCTGCTGGCCGCAGCGCATCTGCGCGAAAGCCCGCCCACGGCTGATGCCGAGTTCGGCGGCGATCCTGGCCGTCGCGGCATCCCGTCCGGCGGGACCCATCAGCCGGCACAACCGGCCCGCCGCCAGCACCCTGCGGGCCACCGCGACCCGCTCAGTGCGCTGCGCCTCGGCGATGACGGCCTTCAATTCAGTCCCATTCAATGTTTCGAACATGCGTACGATACTAGAACACGTGTGCGACAAAATCGAGGAACCGGCCTCCCGCGCGTCCCGCATGTCAGGACGCTCTAGACTGCCTGCGAGCCTTATTTTTAAATTCGGCTCTTAGAGTCCCAGTAGTTCCGTCAGGAGGCGCGCGTGCCCAGTCAGACCATTTCCAAGGTCCTCGTCGCCAACCGCGGTGAGATCGCGGTCCGTGTGATCCGAGCGGCCAAGGACGCCGGTCTGGCCAGCGTCGCGGTCTACGCCGAACCGGATGCCGATGCCCCGCACGTGCTGCTGGCCGATGAGGCGTTCGCCCTGGGCGGGCAGACCTCGGCGGAGTCCTACCTGGACTTCGGCAAGATTCTCGACGCCGCGGCGAAGTCGGGCGCCAATGCCATCCACCCGGGCTACGGATTCCTCAGTGAGAACGCCGATTTCGCCCAGGCGGTGATCGACGCCGGGCTGATCTGGATCGGTCCCAGCCCGCAGGCCATCCGCGACCTCGGCGACAAGGTCACCGCCCGCCATATCGCCGCCCGCGCCCAGGCGCCACTGGTTCCCGGCACCCCCGACCCGGTCAAGGATGCCGACGAGGTGGTGGCTTTCGCCCGCGAATACGGCGTCCCGGTGGCCATCAAGGCCGCGTTCGGCGGCGGCGGTCGCGGCATGAAGGTGGCCCGCACCCTCGAGGAGATCCCCGAACTGTTCGACTCGGCGACCCGCGAGGCCATCGCGGCGTTCGGCCGCGGCGAATGTTTCGTCGAGCGCTACCTCGACAAGCCCCGCCATGTCGAAGCCCAGGTGATCGCCGATCAGCACGGCAACGTGATCGTCGCCGGAACCCGCGACTGCTCACTGCAACGCCGGTTCCAGAAACTGGTCGAGGAGGCTCCCGCGCCGTTCCTCACCGAGGCCCAGCGCACAGAGATCCATGAGTCGGCTAAGCGGATCTGCAAGGAGGCCGGCTACTACGGTGCCGGCACGGTGGAGTACCTGGTCGGCCAGGACGGCCTGATTTCCTTCCTCGAGGTCAACACCCGTCTGCAGGTGGAGCATCCGGTGACCGAGGAGACCTCCGGCATCGATCTGGTGCGTGAACAGTTCCGCATCGCCAACGGCGAGAAGCTCGATCTCACCGAAGATCCTGCCCCACGCGGACATTCGATCGAGTTCCGGATCAACGGCGAAGACGCCGGCCGCGGTTTCCTGCCCGCACCGGGACCGGTCAATCGCTTCGACCCGCCGACGGGCCCGGGTGTGCGGCTGGACTCCGGCGTGGTGACCGGTTCGGTGATCGGCGGGCAGTTCGACTCGATGCTGGCCAAGTTGATCGTCTCCGGCGCGACCCGCGCCGAGGCGTTGCAGCGTGCCCGCCGCGCGCTCGACGAGTTCCACATCGAGGGAATGGCCACGGTCATCCCGTTCCACCGGGCGGTCGTCAGCGACCCGGCGTTCATCGGGGATGAGCACGGCTTCACCGTCCACACCCGCTGGATCGAGACCGAGTGGAACAACACCGTCGAACCGTTCACCGGTGGCGGCGCGGTCGACGAGGAAGAGATCCAGCCGCGCCAGACGGTCGTCGTCGAGGTCGGTGGCCGGCGCCTTGAAGTGTCACTCCCCGGCGACCTCGCGCTCGGCAATGGCAATGGGGGCGGCGGCGACCCGGGCGTCGTGCGCAAGAAGCCCAAGCCCCGCAAGCGCGGAGCCCAGGCCGGAGCGGCCGCCTCCGGTGACGCGGTCACCGCCCCCATGCAGGGCACCGTCGTCAAGGTCGCCGTCGAGGAAGGTCAGACCGTCACCGTCGGTGAGCTGGTGGTGGTGCTGGAGGCCATGAAGATGGAGAACCCGGTGACCGCCCACAAGGACGGTGTCATCACCGGCCTCGCGGTGGAGGCCGGCGCCGCGATCACCCAGGGCACCGTGCTGGCGGAGATCAAGTAAGCGCTCGCCGAAATCAAGTGACCCCGCCCGATATCAACGCCGGCGCCTGGTATCTGCGCGGGCGCCTCGACGGATCGTGGGACGTCTGCGAGCCCACGACCGGTGAGGTTCTGGCGGAGGTGATCGCCGATCCCGAGACTCACGAGGTGACGGCGCGGGGCGAGGGGAAAGCGGCGGCCGCAGGCGCGCAAGCAGTCCGACGGTTTCTACTGCAGCTGTTCGCGGAGCCGAGCCAGCGACTTGGCCAGTAGCCGGGAGACGTGCATCTGAGAGATCCCGACCCGCTCGGCGATCTGGGTCTGGGTCAGCGACTCGAAGAATCGCAGCACCAGCACGGTGCGCTCACGCTCCGGCAGAGCCGCCAGCAACGGCCGTAGGGCTTCCCGGTTCTCGATCTGATCAAGACTGAGGTCAAGGTCACCGAGGGTGTCGACGATGGCCCGCACGTCCTCGTCACCGCTGCCACCGATGCCGCCGCTGTCGATCGACAGGGTGTTGTACGAGCTGCCCGCGATCAGGCCTTCGACCACCTCCTCGCGCTCCATGGAGAGTTCGGCGGCCAGTTCGGAGGCGGTCGGCGCGCGGCCCAGTTTCTGTGACAGCTCGGCGGTGGCCGCCCCTAACCGCAGGTGCAGTTCCTTGAGTCGGCGCGGCACTTTGACCGACCAGCTGTTGTCACGGAAATGTCGCCGGACCTCGCCCATGATGGTGGGTACCGCGAAGGAGACGAAGTCCGAGCCGGTGTCGACGTCGTAGCGGATCACCGCGTTGATCAGCCCGACGCGTGCCACCTGCACCAGGTCGTCGCGAGCTTCGCCGCGGCCGCTGAACCGGCGGGCGATGTGGTCGGCAAGCGGCAGGCAGCGCTGCACGATACGGTCGCGGCGACGGTGGAACTCCGGCGAATCCGGCTCGAATTCAGCCAACTCGCGGAACATGTCCGGCACGTCGGCGTACTCGGAGTTCGGCCGCGGTGATCGCCCTCCGCCCCTGTCGCGAGCCGCCCTGAGCGTCACTGCGAAAGGCCCGCCCGCCTCGTGATCAGAGTGATACCGAATACGGAGCCGTGACCATTGCGGAAGGTCTGCAACTCGTCGGTCAGTGAGCTGAGCACATGCCAGCTGAAGCTGCCCTCGGTCACCACGTCCGGGGTGTCGCAGGTGGTCGAGGCCTCGACCACTACCGCCTCCTCACGGGGGTCCACGATCACCACCAGGGTGGCCTCCGGGGTCGCCGAGCTGATCAGCCTGGTGCAGGCCTCGTCGACGGCGAGCCGCAGGTCCGCCACGGCGTCGAAGTCCAGATCGGAGAACGTCCCGACGGCACCGACCAGCGTGCGCAGCACCGCAAGGTTCTCCAACTTCGCCGCGACCCGGAGTTCTACCGCGGCGGAACTTCGCTGCTG
>DAIPYT010000166.1:4839-6272 GCA_036782595.1 Mycobacterium sp.
GCGAAGAACGCCCGCACGTCCTCGATGAACAATTCAGGCTGCTCAAAGGCGGCGAAATGCCCGCCGCGCGGCATGTCTGTCCAGTGCGTCACGTTGTAAGCGGCCTCGCACCAACTACGCGGCGCCTTGATGATCTCCTTGGGAAATCGGGCGACCCCCGTCGGCACCTCCACCTTTCCGCCGGCGGTGAACGCGCCGAAGCTCTCCCAATACAGCCGGGCCGAGGACGCCCCGGAGTTGGTGGCCCAGTACAGCATCACGTCATCGAGCATCTCGTCGCGGCTGAAGATGTTCTCCGGGTGTCCATCACAGTCACTCCAGGCGTACAGCTTCTCCACGATCCACGCCAGCTGGCCCACCGGGGAATCGGCCAGCCCGTAGCCGAGTGTCTGCGGACGGGTGGCCTGCTGCTTGGAGTAACCGGCCTCCCAGCGCTGGTAGTGGTCCCGCGCCGCCAGCGCCTCCCGCTCGTCCGGGGACGGATCGCTTAAGGGTCCGACGGGGGCTGCGATCGGCATATTGATGTGAATGGCGACGCAGCCGGCCAGACCTGAGGAGCCGTTCCGGCCGATCTGGGTGGTGACCGCCGCACCCCAGTCGCCGCCCTGGGCGCCGTACCTGTCGTAGCCGAGCCGCTTCATCAGGCTGTCCCAGGCCAGCGCGATCCGCTCGACTGTCCATCCGGCGGCGGTCGGCTTGCCGGAGAACCCGAAACCGGGCAGCGTCGGGCACACCACGTGGAAGTCGCGACTGAGCGGCCCGATCACCTTGGCGAATTCCACGATCGACCCCGGCCAGCCGTGGGAGATCAGCAGTGGTGACGCATCCGGGTTGGGGCTGCGCTGGTGGATGAAATGAATGTCCACGCCGTCGATCTCGGTGACGAACTGGTCGAAGGCATTGAGCCGAGCCTCACGGGCCCGCCAGTCGTACACCTCAGCCCAGTAGGCCGCTAACTCCCGCACATAGTCCAGCGGAATGCCCTGGCTCCAGTCCGTCACGCATTCGCGGTCCGGCCAACGGGTGCGGCTCAGGCGATCGCGCAGGTCGACGAGTTCCTCGTCGGGCACGGCGATGCGGAACGGACGAATGTCTGCCATGCCCCTGAATATTGCCACCCGCGCCACTACTGTCGGTGCCCATGCGACTGGTTGTCGATCTGAACAAATGCCAGGGATACGCCCAATGCGTCCCGCTGGCTCCGGAGGTACTCAAGCTCAACGGTGAGGAGGCTCTGGCCTACGACCCCAACCCCGATGAGTCGCAGCGCCAGCACGTGCTGCGCGCGGTGGCCTCCTGCCCGGTGCAGGCGATCATCCTGGAACTGGATCCGCCCGCGGATCGGGACACGCTGTGAAGAAAAAGCCCTACTCGTTCGACAAGATTCTCAAGCAGTTCCGCGCCCGAGGCCAGATCGTCATCGTCGGGGCATC
>DAIPYT010000167.1:0-6254 GCA_036782595.1 Mycobacterium sp.
GGCCGATCATGTTCGCGCTGTCGCGGTCCCACTCGGCCTCGCTGGTGATGAAGAAAGTCGTCTTTCCTGAGTCGCCGTAGGGGGTCTGGACCACGAGGTCGCTGCCCAGGCCCGCCTCAGTTGCCAGAGCGCTGAGCTGTTGGTAGCTGTCGGCGCGCGCCAGGACGTTGGGCACCGACGGTGCGCCGGCCTCCTCGCCGAGTTGAGTGGTAATGATCTTTGAGTCCAAACGCCTGCGCAGTGAGTCGGACGGCAAAATCAGGTTGTAATCGAGTTCGCGACAGATCTGCTCGGTCTCTTCGTCGAAGAAGACCATCGCGATCATGGGTCGTAATCCCGTTGCCGCGCAGCGAGACTCGATGTGACGTTGCACTTCGGGATCGCGAAGAAGGTAGTTGTTGATCTGTTCCGAACTGTCGAATTCGGTGTAGGGCTTGCTACTCGGGGTGAACACCCGCGGGTGCGCGGAGTCCCAGGAGTCGTGGTAGACGATGTACTCGAATCCGCGGACCCAGCGGTCTATCCCGAGCAGGTTGAATGCTGTCGGCCCGATGAAAAAGATCGGTTGGTCGTTGGTCCGGAAGAAGGTGCGAATCTCCGGGATTCCATTAAGTCCTCGGGATCGGAACACGCTGGATATCATAGGAATACCGAGTTCCTCCCGGGTGAATTGCGCGGAAGTGAATTGTTTCACGCTGCAGGGGCCGGTGACTCGGAAACAGCTGGGGATATCCGGTCGGACGAAGGAGACCTTAATGGCGCAGCATCCACTGGACTCACTCTCAGCGGAGGAGTTCAGGCGTACCGCCGAGATCATCCGGCGCGACGGCCGGGTCACCGATGGATGGCGCTTCACGTCGATCGAACTCAAGGAGCCGGAGAAAAGCCGGGTCAAGGCTTGGCGGCCCGGCGACCCGGTGCCGCGGACCTCGTTCGCCGTGCTGCTGGACAGGATTGAGAACAAGACCTACGAAGCCACCGTGGACCTGACTGCGGACAGGGTGGTCTCGTTCGAGCACATCCCCGGTGTGCAGCCGAATTTCACCGTCGACGAGTTCTACGAGATCGACGAGGCGATGCGAAAGCATCCCGATGTCGTTGCCGCACTTGCCGAACGCGGCTTCACCGACATGGATCTGATCCTGATCGACACCTGGGCATACGCCAAGGCTCTGATGCCGGCTTCGGTGGAACTCGCCCGGGCCGTTATCCGGCGTAAAGAGAAGTACCCGAACCGCAGGCTCGGCTGGTGCGATCTGTGGGTCCGGGCGACACCGGAGGGCAACCCCTACGGCCATCCGGTCTCCGGCCTTCAACTCGTCGTCGACATGAATACCCATGAATTGCTCGAGATCGACAACGACCACTCCTACGGCCAGCCTGAGGTGGACTGCGAGTACGTTCCCTCGGTTCGGGGTATCGAGCCACGAACCGACGTCAAGCCGCTGCACATCACCCAGCCCGAGGGCCCGTCATTCACCCTCGACGGCTCGGAGCTGAAGTGGCTCAACTGGACGGTGCGGCTGGGCTTCAACTATCGGGAAGGCCCGGTCATCTACCAACTGGCTTTCGATGACAACGGCACCAAACGTGATGTCGCATACCGGATGTCGCTTGCCGAGATGGTGGTTCCGTACCGGGATCCCTCTTTCGACCACTACCGCAGGACCGCCTTCGATATCGGCGAGTGGGGCCTGGGCGTGATGACGACCTCGCTGGAGTTGGGCTGCGACTGTCTAGGCGAGATCGTCTACCTCGACGCCACCCTGGCCAACACCCGGGGTGAGCCCTACACCATCAAGAACGCGATCTGTCTGCACGAGGAGGACAACGCCGTTCTGTGGAAGCACGTCGACTACAAAACCGGAGCCGAGGTGCGCCGCCAGCGCCGGATGGTGATCTCCTGCCATGCGACCGTGGCCAATTACGAGTACCTGATCTACTGGCGCCTCTATCAGGACGGCAACATCGAGTGCGAGATCCGGGCCACCGGCATCATGGTCACCACGCCTTTCCCGGAGGGCTCGGCCCCGCCGCCCTACGGGACCGTCGTCGACAAGAACACCTACGCTCCGTTCCATCAGCATTTCCTGGTCGCCCGACTGGACCTGGACGTCGATGGTGAGGACAACACCGTCATGGAGATCGACTCGGTGGCGCCGCCGGTGTCGGCGGACAATCCCTACGGGCTCGCTCTGGTGACCGAGGCGACGCCGATCACCTCCGAGGCGGAGTCCGCCCGGGACTTCGACTGGTCGACCCAGCGGAGTTGGAAGGTGGTGAATCCGAACAAAACCAACAAGCACGGCACCAACGTTGCCTACAAGCTTGTTCCCGGAGCGTGCTTCCCGGCGATGATGGATGAGTTGTCGCCCCAGTATCTGCGGGCTCCGGTGATCGGCCACACCCTGTGGGTGACCAAGAACAACTCGGACGAACGCTGGCCGGCGGGTGCATACCCCGTCCAGTCCGAGACCGACGCCGGGATGACCGAGTGGATCAAGGACGACGCACCGCTGGTGAACACCGACGTCGTGCTCTGGTACGTGTTCGGCATCCACCACATCACCCGGATGGAGGAATGGCCGATCATGTCGGTCGATACGGTGTCGTTCTGGCTCAAGCCGACAGGATTCTTCGACCGCAATCCGTCGATCGACGCACCGCCGACCGCCAAAGGCGGCAGCGGGGCATGCCACAGCGGCTGACAGGGCCGCGGGGGGTCAATCCACGATGAGGACGGGAGTGTCCTTGCGTAGCGTCTCGCCACGGAAGAAGTCCGGCGCCACCGCACGCCAGGCGAACATCAGGACCAGGCCCAGCAGGATAAGACCCAAACCGAGCACCAGAACCAGTCCGACACCGAACACCGATGCGCCACTTCCGTAGTCGGGCGATGCGCTGTCGCGCAGGGTGATGATCAGCACGCCGAACAGTCCCAATCCGCCGAGCAGTGGGAACAGCAGTTTGAAGATGAAACTGTTGGCGTCAGCGAACGATTCGCGGCGGAAGAACCAGATGCAGGCGAAGGCGGTCAGACCGTAGTAGAAGCAGATCATGATCCCCAGCGAGTAGATGGTGTCCATCAGTGCGTTCTTGCTGAGCAGGTGCAGCACTGTGTAGAAGACCCCCGCGACGGTGCCGGCTGTCAGGGTGGCAAACGATGGGGTGAGGTAGCGCGGGTGGATCGCCGCGAACCGGGACGGCAGGGCCTTGTAGGTCGCCATGCCCAGCATGGTGCGCGAGGACGGCAGGAATGTGGTGATCAGGCTGGCGGTACTGGAGGCAAGCACGGCCAGGTAGACCAGTAGGTGCCAGGGACTGCCGAGGACGGGTTCGGCCAACTCGCCGAAGACGTTGCTGGCATTCTCGGTGTTGCCCAACCCCAACCCCTCCTCGCCGGTGCCGGCGAACATCTGGCTGGCGGTCGCCACGATCAGATAGGTCAGCAGAATCGACAGCACGCACAGCAGGGCGGCCCGGCCCGGGGTCTTGGTCGAACCTTTGGACTCTTCGTTGACGGTCAGGCAGGTGTCCCAACCCCAGAACGCGAAAATCGACCCGGACAACCCGGCGATGAACGCCGACAGCGTCAGGCCGGCCGGGCTGAACCAGTCCCAGGAGAACGACATTCCGGTCGGCGAGGACCCGGACCGCGCGATCGCCAGCACGGAGAACGCCAGCAGCACCAGCATCTGGAAACCGACCAGGAAGAACTGCACCCGTTCAGTGGTCGTAATGCCGCGGTATGCCACCCAGGTCGCGACGGCCAGGAAAAAAATGCAGGTCAAAATGTTGACCCAGGATATCTCCCAGAGGCTGCCGATGTAGTCGCTGCGGAACAGGTCGCCGAGGAACTGGTAGAAGAATTCGACCGCGACCCCGGCCAGGTTGGACAGCACGATGGCGGTCGCCAGGATCGCGGCCCATCCGCCGATCCAGCCGACATACGGGCCGAAGGCCTTGGTGGTCCAGGTGAAGGAGGTCCCGCAATCCGGAACCACCTTGTTCAGTTCGCGGTAGGCGTAGGCGGCGAAGAACATCGGCAGGAAGCCGGCGATGATGACCACGGCCATCTTCGAGCCCACTTCGGTGACCAGCAGTCCGATGGTGGCGGTCAGTGCGTAGGCCGGAGCAACCGAGGAGATCCCCAGCACGACGCTGCCCAGGACCCCCACCGAGTTGCGGGAAAGCCCCTTTTCCTGGAAGTCGGCCTCGGCGGCATGCTCGAGGTGGTGTGTGCGGGCCATCCCACCCCTATTCGGTCGTTGCGGACGTGTTCGCAGTACCGTACCGCTGACACCGCTACATGGTTCGGTGTTTGCTTTGACGTAACGACAACCAGGTAGACGGAGGACCGCTATGACCGATGCAGTGGCGACCGCAGAAAGCGGTGTCGTCGTCGGGGCCGATGGCTCCGAACACGGCATCGCCGCGCTGCGGTGGGCGGCCGACACGGCCGTGGCGTACGGGCTTCCGCTGACCGTGCTTCATGCCCGTCCGGACGCGACCGGCGAACCGACGCTGTTGAGCGAGCCGACCGGCGTACTCGGGGATGCGGTGGCGCTGGCCCGTTCCGCCCATCCGGCCCTGGAGATCAGGGCGCTGCAAATGCCCGGCGCGCCGGTGCAGTCCCTGCTGGAGGTGGGCGAGAACGCCGATGTCCTGGTGCTGGGCTCCCGCGGGGTCGAAGGTTTCCGCGGACTGCTACTGGGCTCGACCACGATGCATGTGGCTCCCTATGCGGATTGCCCGGTGGTGGTGGTGCACTCCGGCGACGAGGGTGGTGTGCCGTTCGAAGGATCCGCCGACTACCCGGGAAACCCCGGTCAGGTGGTCCTGGGTTATGACGGTTCGTCGGCCTCCAACCGGGCGGCGGCGTTCGCCTTCCGGCACGCGCAGGCCCTCGGGTGCGGCGTGGTCGCGGTCAGCGTAGAACCGACTCGCGGCGAACCGGAAACCGAGGCGATCGACCCGGAGAACGCCACTCCCGGGTCGGACACCAGCGCCTTCCACTCGCCGGTGATCGTTACCGCCAGTTCGTTCCCGGATGTGCCGGTGTCTTTCGTCGCCGGCACCGGCAGGCCGGCGGAGGTGCTGCTCTCGGAGGCGGTCGGTGCCGAACTGCTCGTGGTCGGCAGCCGCGGCTCCGGCGGTTTCTCCGGACTCATCATGGGATCGGTGAGCCAGAAAGTGCTGGCCCACGCCGATTGTCCGGTTGCGGTCCTGCATCCCGGTGTGTCCGCTGAGACTGCGGCTGGGATCGCCTGAGCCGCAGACTATTTCACGGTCAATGATGTGATCGTGATCGCCTTCGCAGGCTCACCGTCCTCGCCGCCGCCGCGGACCCCGGGAGCCGCCAGTCGATCGACGGCCGCCAGACCGGCCTCGTCGACCCGGCCGAACACCGTGTAGGTGGGCGCCAGCGCGGAATCGCGGTAGACGATGAAGAACTGGCTGCCGTTGCTGTCCGGGCCGGCGTTGGCCATCGCCAGGGTGCCGCGCGGATAGATCACCGGTTCGCGCAGGGCGGGATCGAGAGGCCGGTACTGATTGGTGGGGTATTCGTTGGCGAACCGGTAGCCCGCACCGCCCGAGCCGCTGCCAGTCGGGTCGCCGCACTGCAGCATGGCCGTGGACGGGCCGTCGGATAACCGATGGCACGGGGTGTTGTCGAAGAATCGTTGCCGGGCCAGGCTGACGAAACTGTTGACCGTGCAGGGCGCTTTGGCGTTGTCCAGTTTGAGGCCGATAACTCCCGCATTGGTGCTCATGCTGGCATCCAGGACCGGCGGATCGGTGGAAACCTTTCCGCCGCGGGGGAATTCGGCCGGCTTGCTCGTCGCGGTCGGTGTTGCGGCGTAGCGGCAGTCCGAGCCCAGGCCTGGCGGGGGAGCGAATTCCGGGAGTGCGCGTTGGCCGGTGGACGGCAACGCCGCGGGCATACCGCCGCGCTCCACCTCGTCAAGTGCGATACGGGCCGCCCACGACAGGAATATCACGCCGACGACCAGCAGCAGGATGGTGCCGATCGTCACCACGTAGCCGATCACCAGACCCGCCACCGCCATTCCGCGTCCCTGTTCACCGGTGCGCTTCATCTGCGACAGCGATAGGTGGCCGAACACGATGGCCAGCGGGGCGAATATGAACGCGCACACCAGCGAGGCGACCGCCATCGCGTTCGTCGGCGGCGGATAGCCGCCATACGGGGGATACGGGGGATACGGGGGATACGGGGGATATGGGGTATG
>DAIPYT010000168.1:0-6231 GCA_036782595.1 Mycobacterium sp.
TTGGGGTTGGTCAGCACGGCGACGATCACCTCGTCGAATTGCGCGGCGGCCCGTTCGAAGACGTCGATGTGCCCGAGGGTTACCGGGTCGAAGGATCCGGGACAGACCGCGCCGCTCATGGATCGTGACGCTAGCAGTCGGCGGCCTCGATGCGGGTGTCGCCGTAACGGCGCTGCGGCCAGGCGGTCCACCCGGCGGGCCACGTCAGCGGGGGTGCGTTACGAGGTCTTTCGACGATGACCACCCCGTCCGGGGCCATCCACCGCTGCAGTTCGCCCAGGACCGCCTCCACCTCCGGGGTGGAGACGTCATAGGGCGGGTCGGCGAACACCAGATCCATCGGTCCACCCGCGCCGGCCAAGACAGTCGTGACCGATCCGCGGCGCACAACTGCCCCCGGCAACCCGACGGTGGCGATATTGCGGGCGATGACCTCGGCCGCCCGCCGATCGCTCTCGATGAACTGCACCGACGCCGCCCCGCGGGACAGCGCTTCCAGGCCCAACGCGCCCGAACCCGCGTACAGGTCCAGGACATGCAGCCCGTCGAAGTCACGGCGCGCCGCCAGCATGCTGAACAGCGCTTCCCGCACCCTGTCGGTGGTCGGCCTGGCCGTCGACGGCACAGCCAGTCGCCGACCGCCCGCCGCGCCCGCGATGATCCGCGTCACGGGGTCAGAGCAGCGTGGACCAGTAGTCCCAGAAGCGGACCAGGATGAGCAGCAGGATTCCGGTGAACCACAGCGTCACCAGCGGCCAGCGCCACTGATAGAGGCCGTGCGCCAACGGATTTGAGGCCAGCGGCCTCAGCGCGATCGACGCAACCACCGCGAACAGTGGAATGGTCACCGACCACACCACCATGCAGTAGGGGCACAGCGCGCCGATCCGGTAGAGGCTCTGGTAGGCCAGCCAGTGCACAAAGACCACGCCCACTCCGGTGCCGATCATCAGACCGACCCAGTACCAGCGAGGCAGGGGCACATTGGCGATTGCCAGCACACCGGTCACGATCACCAGGGAGAACGCGACGACTCCGTACAGCGGGTTGGGCGGACCCAGAACCGCGGCCTGCGGGGTGTTTATCACCGAACCGCAGGCCAACACGGGGTTGATGCTGCAGCTGGGGACGAACTTGGGGTCCTTGAGCATCTCGATCTTCTCGACCAGCAGGGTCGACGACGCGAGAAGTCCGATGACGCCGGCGATCAGCACCCACCAGGCGCTTGCCCGGCCCACCGGCACACCGGCCGGTGTGGACTGGGCCCGCGCCGAGTCCACCGGTGCTGTCGCGGTCATGCTCATCCCGCCGGGGCCGGGGCCGGGGGCGCGGGCGACGGTGTCGGCATCAGCGCCGGCATCGGCCCGACGATCGCGCGGACCTTCGCCAGCAGCTCGTCCGGGTTGGCGGGGTTGATGTCCTCGCCATTGAGCCGGATCGTCGGCGTCGCAGTGACATTCGAGGCGGCGGCCAGACCCTTGACCATCTTGTCGTAGCTGCCCTTGTTGATGCAGTCCGGAACGCCGCCGGTGACGCCGGCCTGGCGGGCGGTCTCGACCAGCGCCGCGTTATCGGGGCCGGATCCCGAGCCCTCCTCGGGCTGCTTGGTGAACAGCGCGGCGTGGAACCGCTTGAAAGCGTCCATGTTCTCGTCGGCGACGCAGTAGGCCGCGTTGGCGGCGCGGGTGGAGTAACCGCCGTTGGTCCGGTTGAGGATGGCCAGCATGTTGTAGTCGACGGCCGCGGCGCCGCTGTCGATCAGCTTGGCGATCGTCGGGCCGAAGTTCTTCTCGAAGTCGCGGCAGTGCGGGCACTGGAAGTCTTCGTAGATCGACAGCACGGCCTTGGGTTCATCGGTGCCGTCCTTCTTGACGATCGACTGCGAGGCGACCCGGACCGCTTGCGGTTCGGTGCTCTTCTTGTCGCTACCCATCACGATCCAGAGAACCAACCCGACGGCGAAGGCCACCACCAGCGCGGTCAGGCCCACCTTGACGAGCATGTCGCGCTTACGGTCCTGGGCGTTCAGGTCGTAGCGGGGCGTAGTTTTCTTGTTGGCCACGGTCGGTCAGATCCTCGCTGTCGGTCGTTTCGGGCGCCTCCAGAGTACCGGCGACAGCCCCGGGTTCTCAGTCGCGGGCCAGGTGAGCCCGCAGGGCGGAGATCATCTCCGCGTTGGCGCGGGCCACGCCCCCGCCGAGAATGTTGAGATTGAGGAAGGCGTGGATCATCGACGGCATCAGCCGGTGATCCACCCGGACACCCGCGTCGCGGAGCCGGTCCGCGTACTGCTCCCCCTCGTCGCGGAGTGGATCGAAGCCGGCGGTGATCACCAATGCCGGCGACAGCCCGGAGAGATCCTCGGCCAGCAGAACGGATACCAAGGGGTCCGACAGGTCCAGGTCGGAGCCCTTGACATAGCAGTTCTGGAACCAATCCATATCGTGCTTGGTCAGCAGAAAACCATCACCCAGAAGGGAGCGGGACCGGGTTCCGCCCCGGCAGTCGGTGACCGGGTAGATCAGCCACTGCAGCGACGGCATCGGATCGCCGGCATCGCGGGCCAGTCGGGTGACGACCGCAGCGAGGTTCCCGCCGGCGCTGTCGCCACCGACCGCCACCCGCCGCGGGTCGGCGCCGAGGTCGACCGCGTGCTCCCGGGCCCACCGGTAGGCGGCGTAGGCGTCGTCGGCGGCCGCCGGCGCCGGATGCTCCGGGGCCAAGCGGTAGTCGATGGCAAGCACATGCACCCCGGCGTCACGGCAGATCAGCCGACACGCCGAGTCGTGGCTGTCGAGGTCACCGAACACCCATCCGCCACCGTGGTAGAAGACCAGCAGCGGTGCCGGCGACCCACCCATCGGGGGCCGGTAGTGCCGGGCGGGAATTGTCCCGGCCGGCCCCGGAATCGACACCGGTCTGATGTCGGCGACCCGCACATCTCGCTGGTCGAGAGCCTGGGTCAGCTCGCTGTTACTGGCCCGGGTGGCGCGGGGATCGTCGTTGACCACCAGGCCGTCGATACCAACCACTTTCTGCGCGGCCAGCAGCATCTGAATGGACGGGTCCAAAGTGTTGCCGTCGATGGTGACCGCCCGGCCGCCGGAGAGCAGCCGCTTGGCGGTGTCCGGAAGCCGCGGAATCAGCTTCACGCCCAACTTGTTTCCGACGACCAGCGCCCGTTCCTTGACGGATGTCATAGGCGGCAGCCTACGCCCGGCCGGACACCTGACCTCGCCAGCGCCGGTGTGCCTGAAATCCTGTTTCCGATCGGTACTATCCTCACGCAATCCGATCCACGGACCAATCAATTGCACAGGCAGGTGACATGACACCGGCGGCCGATATACCCACCGTCACGCTCAACGACGACCACACCATCCCGGTTCTCGGCCTGGGCGTCTCCGAACTCCCGCCCGCCGAGGCCGAAGCGGCCGTCGCCGCGGGCCTGGCGGCCGGCTACCGGCTGATCGACACCACCTCCGGAGACAACGAGGAGTCGGTCGGACGAGCCATCGCCGCCTCGGGCATCCCCCGCGAGGAGTTGTTCGTGACCACCAAACTGGCGACGGCAGACCAGGGATTCCAGTCCTCGCAGGACGCCTGCAAGGCCAGCCTGGCCCGACTCGGCCTGGACTACGTCGACCTCTACCTCGTCCACTGGCCCGAAGAGCAGAACGGCAAGTACATCGACGCCTGGGGCGGGATCATGAAATCCAAGGAGGTCGGTGACACCCGCTCGATCGGTGTCAGCAACTTCACCCCCGAGCACCTGTCGAACATCATCGACCTCTCGTTTTTCACCCCCGCGGTCAACCAGATCGAATTGCATCCGCTGCTCAACCAAGCCGAATTGCGGGCCGTGCACGCCCAGCACTCCATCGTGACCGAGGCGTACTGCCCGCTGGGCTCCGGAACGTTGCTGGAACGCCCAGAGGTCGCAGCGGTGGCCGCAGCCCACGGGAAGTCTCCGGCACAGGTGTTGATCCGGTGGAACATCCAGCTCGGCAACGTCGTACTCCCCCGCGCTTCCAGTCCGGCAAACCTGACGGAGAATGCGGACATCTTCGACTTCGAGCTGTCGGGCGACGAGCTAGCGGCCCTGAGCGGACTCGATGACGGCACCCGGTTCCGACCCAATCCGGATTCATAACCAGGCGGCCGACCAGCACCGCAGCAAATATTTACCCCCAGTTGATGACACTCAGGTTTTTTTAAGGTAGAGTTCTGTCCTGTCAGGTAGCACACAGGAAATCGGCCCCACCGGTACCCGTCACAGTTAGCTCTTGCACACAAGAGCGCCCGGTCCGGCTCGGCGAGTTGTGACACTGACCAAAAGCCGCGAGCGCGGCGGTCGACTGTAGGGGCAGCCGGCCGCCGCGTTCGCCATTTTCAGACCTGGTGCCGGTACAGCCGCACGCCGATTACGGCCTCGCAAAAGGCATCGCAAAAGCCCGAGGAGCAAATCGCGGCGAATTAGCTGATTTTGATGACGTTCAGGTTTTCTTCAGGTATCGTTCCACCCCTATCAGGTTAATCACAGGAAGGGAGCCTGACCAATGAACATCACATCTCGCTCATATCTCACCGCGGGTGTCGCTGCCCTCAGTGCGGGCGCCATCGCCCTCACCCCGGTCCAGCCCATCCCCGACCACCTCGCGATGGCACCCCAGCGCGTGGTCAGCAACCTCTCGGTCGACCTCGCCGCAGCTATTGACCCGATCACCCCCTGGGTGACCGCCATCAATGCCGCCGTTGACAACGCATACGCACTGCAGGACACCTGGAATGCGCGACCATTCCCGATTATTCAGACGATCGTTCAGAACCAGTTCACCTACCTGTCGGAACTACCGAACATCGGTCTGATCTTCCAGCAGATCACGGGCAACATCGGCAATTTCCTCAGGGCGCCGTTCGCGACCGGCGCGGACAACGTGAACGACACACCGATTCCCGGGGCCAGCCCGAACTTCCTCAACCAGCGGTTCCTCTACAACGCGCTCACCGGTCTCGCGCCTGATCTCGAGCCGGTCCTGAGCCTGCTGACCTCCCCCGCGAGCGGCTTCCTACTCGGCTTCGCCGGCCCGGGACTGTCGTCGATCCTGCAGTTGCAGGAGACCGTCCAGAACATCTTCGCCCCGCCGCCGGGCGCCAAGCCTCTTCTGAACGCGATCAACGAGATCCTCAACTTGCCGGCCAACCTGTTCAACGCCGCATTCAACGGCGGCAAGTTCCTTGATCTCACCGATCTGGTGAAGAACCTCGTTGGACCCACGCTCGCTCCGGCCATCACCAGCGCCGGCGTTCGCACCGGCGGGTTCCTGAATGCCGGCGGCGTGGCCTTCGACGGACTGGCGACCGAGGCCAACCTGGGGTTGTCGATTGTCGACCCGGGACTGTCCGTCGGCTTCATCGGCGCCACCGGCACTCTGGCCAATTCTGTCGCCGACGCGATCAAGGTGGTGCCGCCGGCGCCAACCGCGAGCGTCGCCGCAGCTGCCGCCACTCCGGCTGTGGAAGCCGCCGAACCCGAGGTGGAGGCACCGGCAGTCTCGGTGGTCTCCGCACCTGTGGAGAAGGCCGCCCCCGCACCGGCGGAAGAAGCTGCACCCGCCCCGGCGGAAGAGGCTGCACCCGTCGCCGACGAGGCACCGGCACCGAAGCGGAAGAGCCGGGCATCGACCCGCGGCGACAACGACGGCGGCAAGGGCAATCCGGCCCGGGCGGGTCGCGCAGCGCGCAACGCCAATTGATTCCAGCCAGTTAACTCGAACCGCTGAACGCGGCGGTCAGCTCAGGACAGCTGACCGCCGCGTTTTGCCATTTCAAGGCCATATGGAGAGCCTCCGACGGTCATGATTTTTCGTGTCAAATAAATTTCTGGAATCGGCGATATTCGCGTTTCCCGAGGGTTGCGATCCGTTCCTTATCAGGCAGTTCACAGGAAGGGAACCCTGCGCCATGTATGTCACATCTCGCTCCTACCTCACGGCAGGTATCGCCGCTCTCGGCGCGGGCGCCATCGCCCTTTCGCCTATCCAGCCCATCCCCAGCCAGATGGCCGCGGCGCCGCAGAAGGCCGTCGAGACCCTCGCGGTCGAGCTCGCGGGCACGATCAACCCGATCAAGCCGGTGGTCGACACCGTCAAGACCTCATTCGCGAACATCAAGACCATCGCCGGTCAGCAAATCGAGCCGGGCCCGCTGCTCCCGATTCTCAACGCGGTG
>DAIPYT010000169.1:0-6118 GCA_036782595.1 Mycobacterium sp.
CTCGACGAAGAACGCCGAACGCGAGGCGCTGTTCGACGCGTTCCGCCGCGGCGAGGTCAAGACTCTGGTGGTCTCCAAGGTGGCCAACTTTTCCATCGACCTGCCGGAAGCCTCGGTGGCCGTGCAGGTTTCGGGAACCTTCGGCTCGCGGCAGGAAGAAGCGCAGCGGCTGGGTCGGCTGCTTCGGCCCAAGCACGACGGCGGCGGTGCGGTGTTCTACTCGGTGGTGTCCCGGGACAGCCTCGACGCGGACTACGCCGCGCACCGGCAGCGGTTCCTCGCCGAGCAGGGCTACGCCTACCACATCACCGACGCCGACGACCTGCTCGGCCCGGCCATCTAGCTCTCTGCGCGAGCAGACATAAACGACCCCGTCGCCGCGGCGTGTCGGACACTTTTGTGTCTGCTCGCGACCTACTGGAGCGCGGGGATGACTTCCCGTTCGAACAGTTCGATCCCGGAGCGGTCGTAGGCGGCTTCGGGGAAGTAGCAGATGACGTACTCGCAGCCGAGGTCGCGCAGTTTCGTCATCCGCTCGATGACGCGTTCCGGAGTCCCGGTGGCATTGCCCGGGTTGTCGTTCATCGCCATCATGGCGTCGGCGGCGCCGTCACCACAGAGCCCGGCAATGCGATCGCGCACCCGCCCGCAGCGCTCAGCGAAGTCGGCCTCGTCGGCGCCGATGATGGCGTTGACGTTGGCCGAGCGGACGATCGTGCCGTAGTCGGTGCCGACCTCGCGGCAGTGTCCGGCCAGAATCTCCGACTTGTGGGTGAACTCTTCAGGGTCGGCGCTGAAGTTGGTGTACTGCGCGTACTTCGCGGCGATCTTGAGGGTCACCTTCTCCCCGCCGCCGGCGATCCACAGCGGAATTCCACTGTCCTGCAGAGGTTTCGGCGCCACGATCGCGCCGTCGGCCTGGTAGTGCTTGCCGGTGAAGCTGACCCGGCCGTCCCGCCAGGCATCCCGCATGATCTGGACACCTTCGTCGAGTCGGGCCAGCCGGACACCGGCGGACGGGAACCCGTACCCGTAGGCGCGCCACTCGTGCTCATACCAGCCGCCGCCGATGCCCATCTGCACCCGTCCACCGGAGATGATGTCGGTGGTGGCGGCGACCTTGGCCAAGTACACCGGATTGCGGTAGCTCATGGCCGTACACATCTGGCCGAGTTTGATCCGGGACGTCGTCGCCGCCAACGCCGCCATCAGAGTCCACGCCTCATGGGTGGCTTCGTCGGTCGGAATCGGCACCGTGTGGAAGTGGTCGTAGACCCACAGCGAGTCCCACGGGCCCTGGTCGGCGTGCTGGGCCAGGCCGTGCATGAGCGGCCAGTGCTCGACGGTCGGGATTCCGACCAGGTCCAGTCGCCAGCCTTGCGGGATGAAGAGTCCGAATCGCATGAGACTGACTGTATGCGCGCCGCCGGGTTGGAACTACCGTGATGTGGTGGCACTGTCGAAAGCAGATCGTGAACAGTTTCTGGCCGAACCCCGCGTTGCCGCGCTATCGGTCGGCGCCGGCGCGGATCGGGCGCCGCTGACCGTCCCGATCTGGTACCAGTACTCACCCGGCGGATCACCCTGGGTGCTGACCGGCCTGGGCTCACGCAAGCACCGCCTCATCGAGGCGACCGGTTGCTTCACGCTGATGGTCGAAACCAGCGAGCCGTCACTGCGCTACGTCGCCGTGTCCGGCACCGTGGCCCAGATCGCCTCGGCGACCGATGCCCAGCATCGCGAGATGGCGTCGCGCTACGTGGCGGCCGACAAGGTGGAGGCCTACCTCAGCTACGCCGAGTCCTACGGCGAACAGGTCGCCATCACCATGCGCCCGCAGCACTGGCTGTCGGCGGATCTCGGCTCGTTGTAAACGAAAACCCCCGAAACCTTGGGGTTTCGGGGGTCTTCGATGTCGTACTAGCTCAGAGCAGCGATGCCGGCGGGTTGAACCGGTCGCCGTACTTCGCGGCCAGTTCCTTGGCGCGCGCGACGAAGCCCGCCTTGCCACCGGGGTAGCCGGTGACGAACTGGGCGGCGCCGCCGGTCCACGGCGGGAAGCCGATGCCCATGATCGAGCCGATGTTGGCATCCGCGGTGGTCTCGATGACGCCCTCGTCGAAGCACTTCTGGGTCTCCAGCGCCTCGGCGAACAGCATGCGGTCGATCATGTCCTGCAGCGGCGGCTTGGAGGTGCCTGATTTGAACTCCTCGCGCAGTCCCGGCCACAGCTGGGTGCGGTTGCCGTCGACATACTCGTAGAAGCCGGCGCCGGACAGCCGCGACGGCCGCCCGAGAGCGATCATCTTCTCCACGACGGCCTCGGCCGGATGCGCCGCGTAGGTGCCGCCGGCGTCTTCGATGCCCTTGCGGGAGGCGACGGCGATCTTGTGCATGAGCTCCATGTTGAGCTCATCGGAGAGCTGCAGCGGCGGAGCCGGGTAACCGGCCTGCGACCCGGCGTGCTCGATGGACGCAGGCTCGACGCCCTCGCCCAGCATGGCCAGCGCCTCGTTGATGAAGGTGCCGATCACGCGGCTGGTGTAGAAGCCGCGGCTGTCGTTGACCACGATCGGGGTCTTGCCGATCGCCAGGGTGTAGTCGAACACCCGGGCCAGCGCCTCGTCAGAGGTCTTCTCGCCCTTGATGATCTCCACCAGCGGCATCTTGTCGACCGGAGAGAAGAAGTGGATGCCGATGAAGTCGTCCTGGCGCTTCACCCCGGTGGCCAGCCCGGTGATGGGCATGGTGGAGGTGTTGGAACCCAGGATCGCGTTGGGCTCGACGATGTCCTCGATCTCCTGGAACACCTTGTGCTTGAGTTCCTGGTTCTCGAAGACAGCCTCGATCACGAAGTCGACGCCGGCGAAGTCCTTCGGATCGGCAGTCGGGGTGATCCGGTCCAGCAGCGTCTTGGACTTCTCCGCAGTGGTGCGGCCACGCTCAAGAGCCTTGGCCTCGATCTTCTCCGAGTAGTTCTTGCCCTTGTTCGCGGCCTCGATGGTGACGTCCTTGAGAACCACGTCGAAACCGGCCTTGGCCGACACGTAGGCGATACCGGCGCCCATCATGCCCGCGCCCAGCACGCCGATCTTGGTGATCGGGGTCTTGCCGATGCCCTCGGGACGAGATCCGCCGCCATTGATCGCCTGCAGGTCGAAGAAGAACGCCTGGATCATGTTCTTCGCGACGTGGCCGGTGGCCAGTTCGGTGAAGTAGCGGCTCTCGATGCGGCTGGCGGTGTCGAAGTCCACCTGCGCGCCCTCGACGGCGGCGGCCAGGATGGCCCGCGGTGCCGGCATGTTGGCGCCCTTGATCTGCTTGCGCAGCAGCGACGGGAACGACGGCAGGATGGCCGCGAGCGCCGGGCTGGACGGGGTGCCACCGGGCATCCGGTAGCCCTTGGCGTCCCACGGCTGGGTGTGGGATTCCGGGTTGGCCTTGATCCACGCCTTGGCGGCGGGGACGAGTTCCTCGACGCTGCCGACGAGTTCGTCGACCAGACCGGTCTCCTTGGCCTTCTTCGGGTTGAACCGGGTGCCCTGGCTCAGCACGTTCACGAACGCGTTCTGGATACCCATCATCCGCACGGTGCGGGTGACCCCGCCACCGCCGGGCAGCAGGCCCAGCGACACCTCGGGCAGGCCGATCGCGCTGCCCTTGACGTCGGCGGCGATGCGCCTGTGGCAGGCCAGCGCGATCTCCAGGCCGCCACCCAGCGCCGCGCCATTGATAGCCGCAACGACCGGAACGCCCAGCGTCTCCAGCTTGCGCAAGTCGGCCTTGATCTCCTCGACCTCAGCGAACGCCTCGCCGGCGTGCTCCGGAGTGATCTGGATGATGCCCTTGAGGTCACCGCCGGCGAAGAAGGTCTTCTTAGCGCTGGTGATGACGACGCCGGTGACCGAATCCTTCTCTGCAATAAGGCGTTCGACGGCCTTGTGCATGGATTCCTTGTAGTGCTCGTTCATGACGTTGGCCCCACCGGTGGGGTCGTCGAGGGTCAGGGTGACGATGCCGTCGGCATCCTTGTCCCACTGAATGGTGTTTTCTGCCATGGTTTTTCGCTTACCTCAGTCTTCTCGGAAAGTTCCGGCGCTCTAGACGCGCTCGATGATGGTGGCGACGCCCATGCCGCCGCCGATGCACAGCGTGATCAGCGCACGCTTGGCGCCGCGGCGCTCAAGCTCGTCGACCATGGTGCCGGTGATCATGGCGCCGGTGGCGCCGAGCGGGTGGCCCATCGCGATGGCGCCGCCGTTGACGTTGAGCTTCTCGCTCGGGATGTTCAGATCCTTCTGGAACTTCAGCACCACCGAGGCGAAGGCCTCGTTGAGCTCATAGAGATCGATGTCCTCAGGCTTGAGCCCGGCCCGGTCCAGCGCCTTGCGCGCCGCAGGGGTGGGCCCGACGAGCATGATCGTCGGGTCCGCGCCGCTGGTGGCGGTGGCGACAATGCGGGCGCGGGGGGTCAGGCCGCAGGCCTTGCCTGCTTTTTCACTGCCGACGACAACCAGGGCCGCGCCGTCGACGATGCCGGAGCTGTTGCCGCCGGTGTGGACGTGGTTGATCCGCTCGATCCAGTGGTACTTCTGCATCGCCACGTCGTCGAAGCCGGCCATCGCGGCCAGGCCCTCGAAGGCGGGCTTCAGCTTGCCCAGGCTCTCCACGGTGGTGCCGGGGCGCATGTGCTCGTCGTGGTCGAGGATCAGCAGGCCGTTCTGGTCGCGGACCGGGACGACGGACTTCGCGAAGTAGCCGCCCGACCACGCCTCGGCGGCGCGCTCCTGGGACTGGGCCGCGTAGGCGTCGACGTCGTCGCGGGTGAAACCTTCCAGGGTGGCGATCAGGTCGGCGCCGATGCCCTGCGGGACGATGAAGGCGTCGTAGTTGGTGGCCGGGTCGGCCATCATGGCGCCGCCGTCGGAGCCCATCGGAACACGGCTCATCGACTCCACGCCGCCGGCGTAGACCAGGTCGTCCCAGCCGGAGCGCACCTTCTGGGCGGCGGTGTTGACGGCCTCGAGGCCGGAGGCGCAGAAACGGTTCAGCTGGAAGCCACCGACGGTGTCGGGCATCCCCGCGGCGATGACGGCGGTGCGGGCGATGTCGCCGCCCTGGTCACCGACCGGCGAGACGCAGCCCAGGATGACGTCGCTGACCATGTTCTCGTCGATGTTGGGGTGGCGCGAGCGGAGCTCATCGATCAGACCGGTGACGAGATTGAGCGGCTTGACCTCGGTCAGGGCGCCGTTCTTGCCCTTGCCGCGCGGCGTGCGGATGGCCTCGTAGATGAAGGCTTCTTCGGACATGGTTTTTCCCTCGTGAGTGATTGGTAAGGGTTGCGCGTAGGAGCCTAGTCCCCCGCTGGTCAACCGTAACAATCCCCCCGGCCAACCTGTTGGTTGGGCGCTGCGGCACTAGGCTCTTCGGCTATGACCGGATCCGATGTCGTCGGCCCGGCGACGACTGTCGAACGCCTGCGACCCTTCTCGGTGAACATCTTCGCCAAGATGTCGGCCCTGGCCGCTCAACTCGGTGCGGTGAACCTCGGTCAGGGCTTCCCCGATGAGGACGGTCCGCCGGCCATGCTGGAGGCCGCCCGTCAGGCGATCACCGACGGGATCAACCAGTACCCGCCCGGACCCGGTATCGCCGAGTTGCGTCAGGCGGTGTCCGCGCAGCGCCTGCGCCGCTACGGCATGCAGTTCGACCCGGAGACCGAGGTGCTGATCACCGTCGGCGCCAGCGAGGCGATCGCCGCCGCGGTGCTCGGCCTGGTCGAACCGGGCTCCGAGGTGCTGGTGCTCGAACCGTTCTTCGACACCTACGCCCCGGTGATCGCGATGGCCGGCTCCCATCGGGTGGCGGTGCCGCTGGTGCCCGACGGGCGTGGGTTCGCTCTCGACGTCGATGCGGTGCGCGCGGCGATCACCCCCCGCACCCGGGCGATCATCGTCAACTCCCCGCACAACCCGACCGGCATGGTGCTGGGCGACGATGACGTCCGCGCGCTGGCCCGGGTCGCGGCCGACGCCGATCTGCTGGTGATCTCCGATGAGGTTTATGAGCGGTTGACGTTTGACGGCCGCACCCATCTGCCGATCGGCTCCTACCC
>DAIPYT010000170.1:0-6017 GCA_036782595.1 Mycobacterium sp.
CCAGCCGCAGGACATTGCGTCGAGGAGATGAGGTATCGACGCCTACCAGCGCCGTACCGTCGGTCAGGATGACCAGCCCCTCGGCGTTCTCCAGGCGCCCGGCGATCCGCCAGACCGCTTCAGGCGCGACCTCGCCGCCCGCCGGGTCGAGGTCGTCTGCCACCCGCGCGATTGCGCTGCCCTGGTCGGATAGCAGGTAGATACATCCATCCGGTCCCACGGTGGCGTCGCTGATGTCCGGAAGTTGTTTGCGCAGTTCCCTATTCAGCGTCCAGGTCGCCAACACGGTCAGCGTCGTATCGGCGGGCGCCGGGGCGACGCCTGCCACGCCGCGGCGCCACCCGACCGGCTGATCGCCAGGCGGCCCGAATTCGAGGATTGCGGCCGGATCCTTTTCTTTGACCACCAGCAGATGGCCGCGCTCGGTCAGCAGGATCGACTCGCCGCGCGACGAACGGTCGCCAAGCCAAGCCTCGCAAAGCGGGTGGCCCTCCGGCACCTCCAGAAGCATGCTGCCCAGCAGTGCAGGACCGGCAAGGTCGATCTGCAACACCCGGGCGGGTTGTTCCTGCAAGATCAGTACGGTGGTCGCCCCGGTCGGCGTCACCGCCTCAAATTGCTTACCGCCGTCGGGCAACTCGAGCGTGGACAAGTCGGTGCCGCGCCACTGCAGCGGCCAGGAATCCACCGCAGCGGTGAAGATCGTGGGTTCCCGGTCCCCCACGGCGAGGACCTCATTGCCGCGCAGGGCAAACCCGGATACCTCCCTAAGTGGGACGTCGGCCACATCGCGGACCACGAGTTTCGGTGCCTTACTCACGGCCGGAAGCCTATTTGAGGTGGCCGGGCGCGACACCGCTATTGCGGAATGGGGGCTTTCCGCAAATCGCTGGGCGCCCGGCCACCAGGAAAGTTAACAGTCCGACAACGACCCCGGTTGCCCTCAGTCCACGGGGTTGTGGATAAGCGGGGCGAACCGGCCATCCGGTCCGGGGCGATAGTGCGCGACGCCGACGACAGCGGAGGCCGGCAGGACACCGTAGAGGTGCGGGAAGAGCATGGCTTCCGGATCACCCGGCACACCCGGCTCCCACCGGAGGGGCGCGTTGAGCACGGCCGGATCGACGAACAGCACAACGAGATCGGTCCGGCCGGCGAAGAGACGATTAGCCGGCAGATGGACCTGCTGCTGGGTGGACAGATGTACGAAACCCGCCACGGACAGCGACTCCGGGCGGATATCCCCCGCCCGCCGGGCGGCGTCCCATTCGGGGGCCGTGCACAGGTGTACCAACCACACGGGACCCATCGTGCCGGTCAGCCGGCCGGCCCGCAGAGTGAGACACGACACATCGTTATGGGCGGGGAACAAGCGCGCCGCCTCGAACGTCTGACACAGTAGAAGTACCCCGGGTCGTCTCGTCGTTTTGGGCGGGGGGGCGCTGAGCACCTTTGGAGGAGCCCATGAACGCAACGCTGACCAGTCCGGAACTGACCAGGGCTGATCGCTGCGACCGTTGTGGAGCAGCCGCCTGTGTACGGGCGAAGCTGCCCTCGGGTGCCGAATTGCTGTTCTGCCAGCACCATGCCAACGAGCATCAGGCCCGGCTGATCGAGCTTGACGCAGTGCTCGAAGTCAGCCAGGTCGACGCCTGACATTTCGGCGTGACCGACCGCACGCCGCTCCCCCCGACGCGCCGTCACGTGTGGCGCATCGCCAAACGGACCTTGTCCAAGAGTTGGGACGATTCGATCTTCTCGGAGTCGGCCCAGGCGGGTTTCTGGTCGGTGCTGTCGCTTCCGCCGTTGTTGCTCGGGATGCTGGGCAGCCTCGCCTATGTCGCGCCACTGTTCGGGCCGGACACCCTATCCACCATCCAGCAGCAGCTCATCAGCACCTCGAACAGTTTCGTCTCCAAGAACATCGTCGCCGAGATCATCGAACCGACGGTCCGCGACATCGCCCAGGGTGCCCGCGGCGAGGTGGTGTCGATTGGATTCGTCATCAGCTTGTGGGCCGGCTCCTCGGCGATCTCGGCATTCGTCGACTCGGTGGTCGAGGCCCATGACCAAACCCCGTTGCGGCACCCGGTCCGGCAGCGGTTCTTCGCCCTGGGCATCTATGTGGTGATGCTGATCGGCGTGATCGCCACTGCGCCCCTGTTGGCTCTGGGGCCCCGCAAGATCGCCGGCTACATCCCGGAGAGCTGGGACAACGTTTTACGGTTCGGCTACTACCCGATGCTGGTTCTCGCTCTGGTGGCTGCGGTGACGGCGCTGTACCGCGTCGCGCTGCCGCAACCGCTTCCGACCCATCGACTGGTGTGGGGTGCCGTGCTGGCCACCGCCGTCTTCGTGGTGGCCACCGCATGCCTGCGGGTCTACCTGCAGTACATCACCCGCACGGGCTACACCTATGGCGCGCTGGCCACCCCGATCGCGTTCCTGTTGTTCGCTTTCTTCCTCGGTTTCGCGATCATGATGGGCGCCGAACTCAACGCCGCGATCCAGGAGGAGTGGCCTGCCCCGGAACCTCATCTGGCTCGGTGGCGGGCACGGTGGCGGGCACGGAAAGAAACCCCGGAAGATGACCGTGAGGATGCCGGGGCGCTAGTCAGCCCCTCTTGAGCGATTCGTAGATCCGCTTGCAGTCCGGACACACCGGAGACCCGGGCTTGGCCGAACGGGTGACCGGGAAGACTTCCCCGCACAGTGCGACGACGTGGGTGCCCATCACAGCGCTCTCCACGATCTTGTCTTTCTTGACGTAGTGGAAGTGCTTGGGCCTGTCGTCATCGGAGCCGTCGTCGACGCGTTCGTCGCTGTCGGCGCGTTCGATCGTATCGGTCTGCATGTCCACCATTCTGCCCCGAACAAGTCGCCTGGCGTAAGACTGCCGTAAGAAAACATCTCTCGTTCCACCTGGCCCCGGTGTGGAACAGTGAGCGAATGGATCGCGAGTTGGGTTTCGATGACGAAGGTCGACCCGTGCTCATCACCCGGGCTGCGTACTCCTATGAGGAGCAGCACCGTGCGCGGGTGCGTAAGTATCTGAAGCTGATGTTCTGGCGAATTCCGGCTTTCCTCGCCGCGGCACTCGCGTATGTAATCTGGCACAACGGCCTTGTCTCCCTGGCGATTCTGGCCGCATCCATTCCGCTTCCGTGGATTGCCGTACTGGTCGCCAACGACCGTCCGCCGCGGACGGCCGAGGAGCCCCGGCGGTTCCCGGACGCCCCCCAGCACACCGCGCTGTTCCCCCGCGCCGAGCGTCCCGCTTTGGAGGCCGGCAGGCCAGTCGCCGCGCAACCGCAGGCCGCGCGACCCGGCGAAGAACCTGTCCACTGAACATCCCTCGCCGACCATTCTCAGTACATTCTTAAATCACGATTCTGTTTACGCAGTTCAAAGGGTGTGATTCGCGCGGGGCGTGGGAACTCTTGGCTGTAGTCCAGCGTTGGACATTTCGACAGCAGGAGCCGACCAGGAGGCACTCATGGCAAACGCCACCACCCGGTACGACAGCGATTTGGACGCCCAGAGTCCAGCCGCCGACCTTGTGCGCGTCTATCTCAACGGCATCGGCAAGACCGCTCTGCTCACCGCTGAGGACGAGGTGGAGCTGGCCAAGCGGATCGAAGCCGGTCTGTACGCCCAGCATCTTCTGGAGACCCGCAAACGTATGAGTGAGAATCGCAAACGCGATCTGGCTCTGGTGGTGCGCGACGGGCAAGCGGCGCGCCGGCATCTGCTCGAGGCCAATCTCCGTCTCGTGGTCTCGCTTGCCAAGCGCTACACCGGTCGAGGCATGCCGCTGCTGGATCTCATCCAGGAAGGCAACCTCGGTCTGATCCGCGCCATGGAGAAGTTCGACTACACCAAGGGCTTCAAGTTCTCCACCTATGCCACCTGGTGGATCCGTCAGGCCATCACCCGTGGCATGGCCGACCAGAGCCGGACCATCCGGCTCCCAGTCCATCTGGTGGAGCAGGTCAACAAACTGGCCCGGATCAAGCGGGAGCTGCACCAGAGCCTGGGCCGCGAGGCCACCGATGACGAGCTGGCGGAGGAGTCGGGTATTCCCGTCGAGAAGATCAACGACCTTCTCGAGCACAGCCGCGACCCGGTAAGCCTGGACATGCCGGTCGGCAGCGACGAGGAGGCGCCGCTGGGGGACTTCATCGAGGATGCCGAGGCGATGTCCGCCGAGAACGCGGTGATCTCCGAACTGCTGCACACCGACATTCGCCACGTCCTGGCAACACTCGACGAGCGCGAGCAACAGGTCATCCGACTGCGCTTCGGCCTCGATGACGGCCAGCCCCGCACTCTCGACCAGATCGGCAAGCTCTTCGGTCTGTCCCGGGAGCGGGTGCGCCAGATCGAACGTGAAGTCATGGTCAAGCTCCGCAACGGCGAGCGAGCCGAGAAGCTGCGCTCCTACGCGAGCTGACCAGATAGTCCCAGCTGGGCCTATAGACTCGGGGCGACGAAGGGTGCCCTGATGAACGATCTGGTCGACACCACCGAGATGTACCTGCGCACGATCTACGACCTCGAAGAAGAGGGAGTGGTACCGCTGCGCGCCCGGATCGCCGAGCGGCTCGAGCAGAGCGGGCCGACGGTGAGTCAGACCGTCTCCAGAATGGAGCGGGACGGTCTGCTGCGGGTAGCCGGCGACCGGCACCTCGAACTGACCGAGAAGGGGCGTCACCTCGCCATCTCGGTGATGCGCAAGCACCGCCTCGCCGAGCGCCTGCTGGTCGACATCATCGGTTTGCCCTGGGAGGAAGTGCACGCCGAGGCCTGTCGTTGGGAACACGTGATGAGTGAGGATGTCGAGCGCCGTCTGGTGGCGGTGCTCGAAAACCCGACGGTCTCGCCTTTCGGCAATCCGATTCCAGGGCTGGCACTGCTCGGCCTGCCCGAGGAGGATGCCAAACCCGAGCGGGCTGAACTGGTCCGGTTGACCGAATTGCCGGTCGGCGACTCGGTCGCGGTAGTGGTGCGCCAGTTGACCGAGCACGTACAGGGGGACTCGGCCCTGATCGGCCGCCTGAAGGAAGCCGGCGTGGTGCCCAACGCCCGCGTGCTGGTGCAAAACAGCCCCGACGGTGACGTCACCATCGTGGTGGGGGGCCACGAGAACGTCGAATTACCGCACGAGATGGCGCATGCCGTCAAGGTCGAGAAGGTCTAACCGGCCCGACCGATCTCGCGGCGTGGTGGCAGACGCACACCCAGCCGTTTGGCGAGCCGGTATCCGGTGCCGGTCAACTCGCGGATCTGCTCGGGACGCATGCCCGATTGCAAAGCGATGTCGAGCATGCCTGCCATCCGATGGCCCGGGTCACTACGCAAGGCGGCTTCAAGCGCGATTCCGGCCAACGGGCCGTCACCACGTGTATAGGCCGAGAATGCCAGCAGGACAAGGGCTTCCACGCGCCAAGGGTCAGGAAGCCTTCGGGCCAGCAGAGCCCATAAGGCTTCAGCGGCGGCCGCCGCTGAACCCACAGCTAATGCGTACAAGGTGTCGCGGACCGCGATATCGGTGAGGCTGGCCGCAACTTCGCCGACCTCGGCGTCGGTCGGATCAATGTCGTCCAGCACCCGCTGTGCCACCGCGATGGCGCGTTCCACATCCCGCCGCCCGAGGCCGTCAGGATCGGCCTGCCAGTCCGCCTCGCGTGCGGTGACCCGTGACCGGATCGGGTCGACCATCGTCGCGGCGCGATCCGGGTCGGTGACCGCGACCACGGCATGCAGATCAGCTCGGCTGCCGTAGAGCCGACGGCCATTGAGAACCGCCGCGGCAGCCAGCGGCGAAGCGGTCGGATCCTCCACTTTCCCGCCGTCCCCGCAGCCGTCGATACAGCGCCAGGTGCCGCCGGCCTCGACCCGGTCGACGACATGCACGGCGTAGAGCCCCAGACCGCGGCTCCGCAGTTCCTCGGTCAGGGTGTCGCACAGCCGCTGATGATCGTCGGCGCACATCGGGCACAGCGCTCCGTCGGCGT
>DAIPYT010000171.1:0-5948 GCA_036782595.1 Mycobacterium sp.
TGGGACCGCTACGTCGAGGACAACGGCGTCATCATCGGGCCCGTATCGGTCTACGAGATCGACACAGAGGCGCAGTGACCATGCCGGAGCCTTCGCCGGTCGTGTACCGCAACGGCACCATCCTCACGATGGACGGCGATACGCCCGACTACGTCGAGGCCGTGGCGGTCAAGGACGGCCGGATCCTCTATGCCGGGACCATGGCGGGCGCCATGGCGGCGGCGGGTAACGCAACGCAGGTCGACCTGCAGGGCCGCACGATGCTGCCGGGCTTCATCGACACCTGGGGGCATTTCACGCTGTTCGCCCAGCAGACGCTGGGCGTGAACCTCGCCTACTTCAGCGAGAAGCCCCCGCGTGACAAGGCAGACGTCATCAACGCCCTCAAGGCCGCCGCGCCGTTCAACGGCTGGATCATCGGCTACGGCTACTACGCCGCCCTGCTGGCCGACGGCCCGCTGACACTCGAGGACCTCGACGCGGCCTTCCCGGACACCCCGGTGCTGATCAGCACCCTGTCGACCCTCACCGGGCAGCTGAACAGCGCCGGCATCGCCACGCTCGGCCTCACCCCCGAGACGCCGGCCGTGCAGCCCGGAGAGATCGTCAAGGATCCCCACACCGGCCGGCTGACCGGAGATCTGCTGTTCACGCCCTTCCTGTTGGCGCGAACGGCGGCGGTCGGCAGCTACTCCCAGGCGCAGGTGCTCACCACCTTCCGGGCGGCTGAAGCGCTGCTGGCCAAGCAGGGCTACACGACGGTCCAGAGCTACCAGTTGGTGCCGGAGGAGATCGCGAACCTGCGGGCCGCCTTCGACGACGGGGTGCTCTCGGTGGACGTGATGGGGATGCCGTCGGTGTCCGACGCGGCCTCGGCGAAGATCGTCCAGGACGCCGACTGGACGTGGGATTCCTACAGTCACGGTGATCGCGGCCTGAAGATCCCCGGATTCCAGGTCGCCACCGATGCCGCCCCGCAACTGCGGCTGGCGGCATTCACCGAGCCCTATGCCGACACCACCGGATTTCCCGACGGCTGGAAGGGGGTGCTGGTCCCGCAAGAGATGGTTGAGCAGTGGGTCGGATATGCCTACGCCAACGACATCCAGCTCTTCTCATACAGCAATGGGGACGCCGGTATCGACCTGAGCCTGGCTGCCATCGAGAAGGCGATCGCCGCGACGGGCAAGACCGGTGACCGCCGCACGATCATCTCGCATTCCTACTTCGTGCGGCCCGACCAGCTGACCGCATACAAGCGATTCGACATCGGATCCTCGATGATGCCGCCGCACATGATGCTCTACGGCGACGTGCAGATGACACTGCTCGGACCGCAGCGCGCCACGATGGAGTCCCCGCTGGCATCAGCGCTCAAGGCGGGCCTCAACGCCACACTGCACTGTGACTGCCCGTCTGCCTCCCCGAACGTCATGGAGGCCATCGGGACTGCCGTCACCCGCGCCACCGTGTCCGGTGCGATCCTCGGACCCCAGGAACGGGTGAGTCCGTACACCGCGCTGCTGGGCTTTACCCGCAACGCCGCCCATTACTACCGGGAAGAGGCCACCAAGGGCACGATCACCGTCGGGAAGATCGCGGATCTGGTGATCCTGGATGGCAATCCGCTCACCGTCGCTCCCGAGAAGATCAAGGACATCCAGGTGGTCGCGACGATCAAACGGGGCGAAGTCATTCACCCCCGGCCCTAGTGGCGAAATGGTGGCCTAGGGAGCGCCCTGAGGGGATCCCACCGGCGTGTGCCTGCGGTACGGCTGCAATGCTGCTAATATGCAGTCATGGTGGCGGTGACGATTCGGAACGTGCCTGAGCAGGTTCGTGATGAGCTGGCAGCCCGGGCCGCCCGTGAGGGCCAGTCGTTGCAGGAGTACCTCCGCTCTCTTCTGGTCAATGTCGCGGGGAAGCCCACCGTCGGGGAGGTTCTTGCCCGTGCGCGAGCCAGGGTCGCCGCGACCGGCGTGCGTCTCGATCCGGCGGCCACGGTTCTGGCCAAGGATGCCGATCGCAGGTGAGCGACTCCCGGCTGGTGTGTGACGCCTCCGCGATCGTGACGGTTCTGTTGGACTCCGGGCCTGATGGGGACTGGCTCACGCGGCGTCTCGGCTCAGCCGATTTGTTCGCGCCCACGCTTCTACCGTTTGAGTGCTCGAACGTCATTCGACGTCATGAGATCGCCGGCCTGATCAGCTCTGACCAAGCGGCCCAGGCGCATGCGGATCTGCTCGAACTGCCGATAGGGCTTGTCCCGTATGAGTCACTTGCGCAGCGGGTTTGGCAGCTGAGGCGGAATCTCACCTGCTATGACGGGGCCTACGTCGCACTCGCGGAGGCTCTTGACGCCCCGCTGGTCACCGTGGATCGACGACTGGCAGACGCCCCTGGACTCGCGTGTCGCATCGAGGTTCCGCTTCTCTGATCGCATGGGGTCCCGCAGACAGCTCGGCCATCGTCACCGCGCTGGCTGATCTCGCTGATCACTCGACAAGGCGCCGCATCGGTGCGAAACTCCGGGTCCGCACGAATGTCCCCACTGCAGGATCGGATGGAGGACGAGATGGATGTCTGAACGCGTCAGTTTCGCCAGCGCGACCGGGCCCACGCTGGCCGGCATCGTCGACATGCCGCCCGGTGATGTCCGGGGGTGGGGAGTGTTCTCCCATGGCTTCACCCTCGGGAAGGACTGCCCGGCCGCGAGCCGGATCTGCAAGCAACTCGCCGCCGACGGCATCGGCATGCTGCGCTTCGACAACCTCGGGCTCGGTGATTCCGAGGGCGACTGGGGCGACGGCTCGTTCTCCCACAAGGTCGCCGACACCGTGCAGGCCGTGGAGTTCATGAACCACTCGGGCCGGGAGGTGCGCTTGCTGGTCGGGCACTCCTTCGGCGGCGCGGCGGTCATCGCCGCGGCACACCATTGTCCGGGCGTGGAGGCGGTGGCCAGCATCGGCGCTCCGTTCGAACCCGCTCACGTCGAGCGCAACTACGACGCCCTGGTGCACCGCATCGAGGAGGACGGCGAAGCGACCTTCCTCGCCGGCGGCAAGGCGCTGACCCTCAAGCGGCACTTCATCGAGGATGTTCGCGCCGCCGATCTGCGCGAGCGGATCCGAACCCTGCACCGGGCGCTGCTGATCATGCATTCGCCGACCGACAACACCGTGGGCATCGCCAACGCCAGTGACATCTTCCGCGCCGCGCGCCATCCCCGCAGCTTCGTCTCCCTCGAAGGCGCCGACCACCTGCTCGCCGGAAAAAATCAGGCCGCTCGGGCGGCGCGCATCATCAGCGCCTGGGCGGATCCGTACTTGTGAGTCAGGTGGATCACCGACGTGGGAGCGCTACCTAGCTCGGCTGCAGTGCCGCGCCCCACGCGAGCGGGTTGAGATTGCGGTACGGATCGCCGGTCCGTAGTTCCTGGAGGTCGGCGAGAATCGCCTCAAGCGCGCTCTGAGTCCGCTGTTTCACGGTGGCCTCCCACGTGTCAGCCCCCGCGCCGGCAGGATGAGTCGTCGAAATCGGTTGACCGAAGCGCAGATACATCCGTTGCGGCCGCGGCAGCAGCGTAAGCCCCAGACCACGCATGAGTGGGATGCCGGTACCTGAGAGACCGTGCAGGCGTTCCCCGATGCCGCGTGTCATCCGCTCCCAGGTGCTGTTGCGCTCCACCAGGCTCTGGAAAACGTCGTCGCCGCCCACCAGGCCGACCGGGACGATTGGATAGTCATGCGCGACGGCAATGCGCGCGAAGCCCGAACGGCCTTTCCACATCAGACGGTATTCCTCGCCTTTGAACTTGAGCATGTCGCGACCACCGCCCGGGAAGACCAGCAGAGCCTCACCCCGCTGCATTAATTCGGCCGCGACGTCGGGTTGACCCGGCACCGCGCCGACCGCCTCCGCGAGATCGCGGCTGAATCCCGTCATCTCTTTAACCTTGTCGATGGCCAGCCCTCGCAGACGCACCCCGAGGTGTCGGTGCACGAAGTACCCCGTCACCAAGATCTCCGGCCAGCCGGCCGAGGTGTGATTGCCGACGAGCAGGAATCGCCCGTCGCCGGGCAGGTTCTCCAACCCGTCGACGTAGATACGGGACAGATCGACCGCAGCGCTCAAACCGTTGGCGGCGGCGAAAATCGCATTCCGCAACTTCGCCACCCGAGGGGGCTGGTTGATCAGCCGGTCGAGGTCTTCGGCGGACAAGGGAGTGTGGGCCATGAGACCACCGTAAGGCGGATACGCCCACTCGCCCAGGGGCCAGCTCGCGCTCCCGGGCGAGACATGCTCAACCGCCGCTGCCCGGCGCCGGGGAATCGTTGTCGCGGAGCGTGTTCTTGCCTGATCGGGGTGCTGAATCATCGGCGACCTGATCTGCCAATTCCAATCCCGCGCCCGCGTAGACGTTGAAGGCAATGCCGACACCGTGTTCCTTGGCCCAATGCACCTCGTCGTCGTATCGGGCGACTGCGGCGACCTTGCCGCTGAACCCTGATTCGCGCAGACATTCGAGCGCGGTGACGTTGGCGCCGTGACGCGGCATGGCCAGCACGGCAATACGCACCGAGTCGGAACGTCGGAGTTGGTTCCAGAAGTACAGGTCGGTGGCATCTCCTTCGATGACCCGCAGGCCTTCGGCCGCGAGCCGCTGGATTCGGGGTCCGTCGTAGTCGACACCGACGACCCGCAGCCGGTAGTGATCGGTCAAGCGCTGATAGGCGGCGAACCCGACCCGGCCCATACCGATCACCACGACCTCGGCGTCGCCGGCGTCGCCATGGCGTTCCTCCGGGTTCAGGTTGAGTTCGTCCTGGGCCGGTAGCCGCGCCGCAATCTTCTCCACCATCAGGTGGCCGCGCCTATTGAACAGAGCCGATACCACGAAGCTCAGCGCCACGGCGATCGAAATCTCCACCAGCCAGACCTGTGCCAGCATCCCGGCCGAGACCCCGACCGACACAACGATCAAGCCGAATTCGGAATAGTTCATCAGGCTCAGCCCGGCGAGCAACGCGGTGCGATATCGCAGTTTCAGGCGTGACAGCAGCAGGACATACCAGGCTGCCTTGAACGGCAGCAGAAGCACCATCAACAGCGCGATGCCGATGGAGGGGAGATCGGGCAGTCCGGTCAGGCCGATCGACACGAAGAATCCCACCAGCAGCAGTTCCTTGATGTGGAACAGCGAACGTGCAAGTTCGGAGGATGCGGGGTGAGACGCCAGCAGCACCCCCATGGTCAGGGCGCCCAGGTCACCCTTGAGCCCAAGCGCTGTGAACAACGCGTACCCCGGCACCAGTGCCATCACGATCCCGAACAGGGACTGCATTTCGCCGTGGCCCAACCGGGTCCAGATCTTGCGCAGCACCCGGGAAAGCGGCCATAGCCCCACCAGTGTCAACGCCCACGGGCTGGGCAGGTGACCGCTGGTGGCGGTGAGGAAAACCACCGCGATGATGTCCTGCATCACCAGGATTCCGATAGCGACGCGGCCGTAGAGCGCGTGTGACTCGCCCCGCTCCTCGAGGACTTTGACCACGAAGACGGTGCTCGAAAACGACAACGCGAAGGCGAGTAGGGCGATCGTCTGCATGCTTTGCCCAGCCAGCATCGCCGCTCCGGCCACGGCGGCCAGCCACAGCGCGATACTCCCGAGAACGACGCTGACCACCATGTGCGCCGACGTGGTCAGCCACACCTCGCGGCGCAGCAAGATCCGAACATCGAGCTTCAGGCCGATCGCGAAAAGCAACAGTGTGACGCCCAGATCCGCCGCCACGTCCAGTTCCGGCACCACCCCGACGTCGAGAGCGTTGATGACAAACCCCGCCGCCAGGAACCCGACCAAGGGGGGCAGGCGCAGTGCCATTGCGAGGCCACCGAGACCGAACGTGATGACGAGATAGATCGCGACAACTGTCATACGCGGTTCC